>CAZFPU010000006.1:0-21961 GCA_964521145.1 uncultured Methanosarcinales archaeon
TCAAAAGCGCCAGGAACGTGCACTGTTTTTTGAATCGTGCCTTTTTGTCTTTTGATTTCATCTCCAGCTGCCTTGAGCATTCTAGCTGTTATGTCTTGATTAAAGTCAGAAACGATGATCGCTATTTTTGCCATTTTTTTATTTTCTTTTTTGTTATTTATTCCTTTTTCATTGGGTGGAATTATTGAAAATTTGCAAAATGGATATCCAAACGCTGGCTATTGTAATTGAATTTGCCCTCGGTCTGCTCTTCCCTGCCGCTTTCCATGCCCTGCGTATTTGGTCAGTGCATCTTTTCCCTTGAGCAGCTCAATTGCATTCAAGGCATGCTTTTCAGTTCGGTTTTTGGTTATTTCGAGTAGTTCCTTATCGCTATCGGCTTCGTCCTCATGCACAAACACTTCAATGATATGCTTATTTGTTTGCAATTGCGCCCATTGGATGCCTAAGGAAGCTTCGTGGCTGCACTGTTTATCGATTGGCTTTGGCCCAGCCATGCCTAGCGCGATCACAATATCGCAATTATGCTCCTCAAGTAGTTTTTTTGCGGCAACGGGAAGGTCTTTCATGCCAGGAACGGTGTATCGTTCTATTTGATTAGTGGAATTTTTTATTATTATATCTATTGCAAACTGCGCCATGTCCACTCGCGCGAAATTGGTGTCTGCGATTCCGATTTTCATTCTATGTGCACCGTGATTTTTTCATTGTCTTTTAGATCAAATTCTTTTCTCATGTTAATCGAAGCGATGAACTCCATAACATCTTTTTGTTGCCTATTTATGTCTGGAAAAACCAATAATCCTTGGATATTGTTAATTGATGCTCGGGTAAGCGTTATACCGCTGAATTTCTTCCCCTGTCTTTCAAAACCCTCAAATCTCAGTGGATGGGAAATCATTTCTTTCTTAAAATCTTGTGTTTTTATGTTCAGGGTACCAGGATAGGGTCTTGATCCAAGAATTTTCTCAATTGCCTTTTCATATTCTGGCATAGCTAAGAATTTTGCCGCTTCTTTTAGTCCAGAAACGATGATACCATTTAGCTCAAAACCCATAAAAGAAAGAATGGTCTGATGCGTTAAAAAGGTTGCCTTGATGAGGCTTCCATGAAAATCTTTTTCTTATTGGGCCGGAAATGGGTGGAAATGTAGGAATTCCAATTACCTTCATTGCGATTCTGATAGAGGGTTACATCGGATGGAATTCCGAGCATGCTCAAAAACAGCAGTTTTTGACATGTACCAATGAGACAAAAACCAATGGACTCTTCGCATTTATTGACGCAAAAGCAAAAAAAGTGGAAAACGTTTTCATGGGGCCCTTAGTGAATGTTTTTTACGACTGTGGCTTTTCCATCCATAACAAGATAGGGAAAGTTAAATGGAAAATAAGATATATCCCACACGGTGGTTTGGATAGTGCTTTTGCGTCTTGGTCCTTTCTGTTCGAAATTTAATTCCTGATTCACCACTGCATATTCGTGCGCCTTATGCAAATTTGCCTTTGTAAGAGGATTTGTAATGAATTTTGCCTCTTGGCTTGCATATATCGTTCCCTGCCCCGGGAAATGGTTTCCAAGAACACCAGAAACGTAAAGAAGGGGTTGCAGTTCATTGAAGCCGACATGTAGTTCTTCTGGAATATCGTGCCCAGAAATGGGCTGTACTGGAAATCGCTTAATGTAGCCATTTGGTAATGCAAGGGAATCTGTATTGGTCGCTGCCATAAACCCCAGCTGAGCTTGTAAGATCATGCGCTCTGCTGCTGCAAGCGGCATTGCAAAATAAGATTCTCTATCACCAAATGTCATGCTCATTTTTGAATAAGGCTTTGATGTATCTAAAGGATTCACAACAGTTGCTTCGAAATTTCGATTGTCATTGCTGCTTACAACTGATTCTATGCTATCTCCTAGGTATGCAGGATTGAGAAATCGCGCATTGAGGTGCGTTAACGCGGCGCCATTGTAAGCCTGTTGCTGGGCATTTCCGACTGCATATGCAAGTAGAGTGACACCGTGCGCAAGCCTATCGCGAAAACCAGCTTCTTGGGCCGCTTTGGCATCCAAATGGACTTTGTTAGGATCTATTCCAGCCACTTTACCAATTGTCACATCAGTAATCGGAAGAACAGACCTATAAGAGTCAGAAACAGATGATGCTCTCTCTTGATAACCCATAATGCAAAAGCCATGAAAGATCTTGCTTAAATAGTTTTCTTTTTCACCTTACAAAGTATGATGATTTCAGTCAAACGATATTTTTTGAACAATAAAAATATCCAAATCTTATGAATAAGCAAAGAAAGCATAATCTTACATGACATCCTCAAAGCGAACCGATTGTTTTTTGCCGGTTGTCTTGTTTTTTATCAGCACTTTTTTTTGCATGCCGATCACTTCGACTTCCTCTCCCTTGAAGCGTATTGTATCGCCTTTCTTGAAGTTGGGCAAGCGCAAAAGCACATTCACCCGATAGACTTCCCTGCTGGTAAGGTGGTTTCTTGAAAAAAGCCGATTGGTCGCCTTAAGGACACCTCCAAACTGCGCCTGCAGTTTCTGCCCAAGAGGCCTAAGAAAACGCTGCGAAGAGATATAGATATCCACGCCATTGGGAACATTCGCTATTTTGGCGATATTGACGTTTTCCTTCTTTTCGATATGGCGAGCGACCGCATCGATAAGCGCCTGGCTTTCATTTCTAAGCTGCAGGATACCTTCGAAGTATTGATTGGGTGGCATAGACATAATTGTACTCTTTCTATTAAAAATATTTGCATTAAAATGAAGAGTTGTCACCGATCCTGCTCGCGTTTCTATTGCTTTTTCAATGATTGACATCCCCGTAAGGGACTTCCCCCTGTCAATTCTCTTGGGTGTCGTCTATAACGCTCGCCCTTAAGGACGGTGACAACTCTCAAAGTAAAGCATCCTCAAAACAAAACCTTTTTATTAGCCGTAAAAGGAAAATTCCCTATGAGATCACATGAAGTGAAATCCAAGCTAAAGAAAGTATGGCATTTCATCTGGGAAGATGATAGTATCTGGAGCTGGATCGTAAATATAGTCCTTGCATTTGTCCTCATTAAATTCGTCGTCTATCCTGGCCTTGGTTTTTTACTTAGCACGAGCCATCCGGTCGTTGCCGTTGTCTCTGAAAGCATGGAGCACAGTGGCCTTTCATTTGACGATTGGTGGAAAGATCAAGGGAGCTGGTATGAGCAAAATGGCATTTCCAAGGAAATGTTTAGGGAATTCTCGCTCAGGCGCGGCTTTAACAAGGGAGATATCATGGTCCTTAAGGGAGTCACCCAGGATACAGTACAATTAGGAGATGTCATAGTCTTTACATCCGCAAGAAGAGATCCGATCATTCATCGCATCGTTATAATTCGCGATGGCAATACCAAAACGTTTCAGACCAAAGGGGATAATAACCGAATCTCCATAAAGAATGAGCAGCTAGATGAGACCAATATAACTGAAAACAGGATGATAGGAAAAGCCATCATTAGGATCCCATTCTTAGGGTACATCAAGATAGCCTTTGTTGAGCTTTTGAAGCTTGTAGGGGTTGTTAGTGGATGAATTTTAATTTTTGAAATTCTAATTGTGGTGTTGGTGGTTAGCATCATCAGGTCAAGCCTTGCGATAGTAGAATCGAGTGTGTTTGCGGGCAGCTTAGAAATAAGCTGGCACTTTAGGCGATTTCGCTTCGCTCAATCACCTCGGGTTCGACCGAAAGGGAGCGCCCCTCTTTCCCAGGGTAGATACGCTGAGCGAGTGTGTTGCGGGGGACGCCCCAAGCTTCCCACCAAGTCTGGCAGGTGTGTGCGGCATTCACTTCGTTCAGCCCCACTGTTGCAAGGGGATTGAGCGCAGCGAAAATCGCCTGTCGGTGTCAACGAACGATGTCGTTGCGGGGCAGCCACACCTTATTTGTAAACAGTGATAGGCGAGAAGATGCTAAACGTCCATGCATTGCGGCCCACAAACACATCCCTTTCCGGCACATTTTAATAGCCGCGGATATACCATTTATCGTGTAGAAAGATTATTAAAACAGCGATTTACCCAAAAAACTATGTTTTGCCCAAAATGTGGATCGATCCTTTTGCCAAAGAAAGAAGGCAATAAGAAATCACTAGTATGCAGCTGCGGCTATAAGTCCGCTGATATCGAGCAATCAAAGATACGCGAGACCGTGCAAAAGAAATCAAGGAAAGTTGAAGTCATTGAAAGAGAAGACTTTGAGACCCTGCCAACCATGAAGGTCAAGTGCGAGAAGTGCGGGCATGGGACCGCATACTATTGGACCGTTCAAACGAGATCAGGAGATGAGCCAGAAACCAAGTTCATGAAGTGCGAGAAATGCCTGCATACTTGGAGAGATTATGATTAAGCTCTGCGCCAAGAATTCTGCTGATTTCTTCTAAACCAAAATTAGGACTTAGATACCCATTAGCTCCGCCTTGTTGTGCTTCTCTTTGTTTCGCCGGTGAAGATGATATCATGTAAATTGGAGTTGATGGGTTGGAGTCTCTGATTCTATATAGGGCTTCTATTCCTTCGCCATTCTTATTAGGGTACTTTCCAAAATTTTCAGCGAGAAAAATTAAGTCTGGATTCGAGAAATTGACATAGTGCTGTACTGCATCTGGTTTGGTTTGAGGCCCCACATAAAACGCCATTGCAGTATAGCCCAGATGCGAAGTTAGACGCTCTAGCGTATCAGCTAGCCCAAAATCTTTCTTAGCTCGATGAACTATTAACACTGTTTGCATACACGGTGTGCAGTTTCCAACATTTATAAATCTTTCTATTATTACCATTATGCAGTAATAAACAAAGTTTAACTCTGTTCATTTAATTCAAACCACATGCAAATCCAAGAAACAAAATTCAAAGTCCTCATCAAGCCAAACTCTAAAAAAAATGAGATTATGGGTTTCGATCTGTCAAAAAAAGCATACATAATCCACATCAAAGAGCCTGCAGAGGACAACAAGGCAAACAAAGAGCTTATCAGATTTTTATCCAAGGAATTGGGGGAAAAAGTGGCCATCAAATCAGGGCTTCGTTCCAAAGAAAAAATACTAGAAGTAAAATTTAAATAGCCCAAACGCAGTGCACGATACAAAAGAGGTAGCTTATGTTTAAATTCATCATAGTTTCTGGCATATTCGGAAAAGGAAAGCAAGAGCAGGAATTACTGCCACCACCACCGCCATTTCCAGGTATAGAAGCCTTTGAAAATGCGCGCATGATACAGGAAAAGCAGGCGCAGGAGCCAAGGCCATCAGTGCAATCATGGCAGGATGCTTCAATGCAGCAGCCTTCTGCAAAAAAACAGGCAACAAAGGCAGCTTCTGAAACCCCTAAAGAGCGCATACATTTTGTGCACGAGCAGATGGTGCCGGCATCACCGCCTGTTTCTGAAAATCTTTGGCAACAAGACGCCACTATGGGTCTTCCTCCTGCAATGGAGCAGCCTGAGCCTAAGAATGGGCTTTTCAAGAAACTGTTCTCAAAATCAAAGAAGCCAAAGGAACAAACAGTGCAAGAGCCTGCGCTTGATTCTGATCTTGGGCCTAACCCTTTCGATCAGGAACAGCAATTCGATTCTTATCAGGATGTAGCCCATGATTTAAGCCAGGATAACTCATGGCAGGATTCGCAAGAGATCAATAATGCGGTACAAGGGCTCAAAGCACAAGAGAGGGGGGAGAAAAAACAGAAAAAAGGGTTTTTGATTTTCAAGAAAAAGCCGGAGAATAAGCAAAATGGCAAGAAAGAAATGCCAATTGAGCAGCCAGAAGTCATGCCGATTGTAAATGAGCCTTTGGATGAGGTCGAGCACCTAGAAGAGCAGATCCATAAGGCAAGGTTGGCGCTCATGGATTTTAAATTTGATGAGGCCAAACAAATCTACTTTGAAATTATGCAGACCTATAATACGCTTGATTCTTCAAAGCAAGGCCAGGTCTATGAGGACATCAAAGACCTCTATTATGAGCGAAAGAACGCAGAAAAATACGGGACTGCTTGACTATCTTATCTCGATTTCTTGATTTAATTTTGCTTGCAGGAGCTTTTGAGCGCTTTCTCCTTTTATCGATATCTCTAACGTATTCGAGCTTCCTTCGATCAAAAACAGTTCATTTTCAGCGGCCATGTCGTATGTCTGGAAAAAAGGCATAGCAATGGATTTGTTGTTGAGGCTAACCACATATTCTTTTTTTTGAAGAGAAGCAAGATTTGTGATAATGTTCCCAAATGAATCGATATGCATTATCTCTCCTTTTCTTGATTTTGGCACCAGTGAAATTTGCTGCATGGTTTTTTGCTTGTTACCAAGGGTTCTTGGTTTAGATCCTTTCTCAAGCTGCGAGGCAATTTTTGCGAACAGGTCCCTGCCATGGAATGTTTTTGAGGCATTCTTAGGGAGAGGGATGCTCATGATATCAATGATCCCATCATCCTTTGCCGCAGGATAGAGAAGGCCATTATCTGGGCCGACAAAAAGGTAATTCCTTGTTTCAACAACAAGCGCTTTTCTTTGTGAGCCAACGCCAGGATCAACAATCGCAAGAAAGATCGTATTTTTTGGGAAATGAGGATAAGACTGCAATAGGATCCACGCGCCATTGCGGCTATTGCATGAAGCGACATTGTGAGAGAGGTCTGTTATCTGCGCGTTCTTGTGCCAGGAAAGGATCTTTCCCTTGACAACTCCGTGGTAATAATCGTTGCCAAAGTCGGTTATTAGAGCGATCATTGTGTTCACTTTTAATTGTTTCACTGACCTTTAAATGTTAAAATGGTCAGGTTGGCAGTATTATTTTTTATTTTTTTCTTGTTGAATGGGTTTTTTGGCAATGGGTTTGTTCAATGATTCAAACACCGATAGTCTCAAAACCAGTGCTCATGCATCACAATCAATGGTTTTTTCTTTTTCTTAAAAAGTATCGAAATACTGCTCACCTTAGTTAAAAAATAATGATAAAACTACTGTTTCTTGAGCTCTGCTGCTGCCTGCTTTATAGTCATAAATTTTACGTCTGCCTTCTTTTTTGAGTGTATGATGAATTCCTCAAGATCGGCAAGCGTTCTCGTCGGTGAGCCATCGCGCGTGGTGGCTTCAGCGCTGTGGGTGATGATGACGAAGATAAAGGGTTTTTGAGACCTATCAGCATTGCGATAATAATAATCGAAGGCATGTTTAAGCAAGATTGAATTGAGCGGGTCTGCACGCATTGGTGTCCCAAAAAATGTAAATGTTGCGATTGGAATCTCAAGCAAGCCTTTTTTGGTTCTTTGTGTGTTCTGATGATCTTTAAAATCAATGTACCATGGTTCCTGTTGTCTTGCTTTTTCCCAATGATACTCTCGAGGATCGCCAAGATGTCCTTGTATGCCCGGTGTTGCCGAGCTATCAATCTGAAATCCCAATTCGTGCAGGGCTTTTGCGCCTGGCCCATCGAGCGCCCAATTGCCCCAGCGAAAGCTTTTCAAGTTTTCATGAACCGATTTGCCTAGGTGCTCCTTGATAAGTTCCTTTGCTGCACTAAGCACCTCTTTTTTTTCTTCGTGCGAATAATAGAAGGCACTTGTTGCAGGGAATTTTTTATTTAGTCTTTTTTGCAGCACAAGATCTGAATCAGGATGGAAATGCAAGCCCAGCTCATGGCCATCTTTTTGCAGTGCATTCAGTTCATGCCTTATTTTTTTATATTCGGGAGCGACTGCAGAAAAACAATTGGTTGAAAGAAAGAATGTAGCGGCAATCTTATACTTTCTAAATACATTACGCAGATTATAGATCCCAAAATAATATCCCTGATAGTTTCTTGGGTTTTCCCCCTGCCAAACCCTTCTTTGATTCTTATCAACATATCCTGATTCGGTATCTATGGTTATCACGACATGAAAAGGGTATTTTTTTTTCTGGGTATTTTTCCTAAGAAAAGGAGCGGTTACTGCGAAGGACATATTTTTGAGAATTGATTTGCCAAAGGGACTTGTAAAAAATCTGTATGCCAATAACTTTATTTTTAAAAAATAGCTCATCCGAAAACCCCACTGTAGATCTTTCTGAATTTTTTATGGATAATAGGCCAGGCAAAGTTTTTCCTGACTGAAACCGCGGCATTTTTCCCAAGAGCGATTCTTTTTGATTTATTGTCAAGCAATGATAGGATTGCAATAGCAAGCTCATTTTCGTTTTTTTGGGGTACCAGGATGCCTGTTTCGTTATGCATGATGGCCTCGGGGATTCCTCCGATATTGGTCGCAACGACAGGAGATGAACATGCCATGGCTTCAAGCAAAGATAGGCCTTGGGCCTCAGTTCCTGATTTCCCAGAAAGTGAAGGCATGACAAATACATCTGCCGCATTATAATAATCGATAAGTCGTTCTCTATCCTGCGCTCCAGCAAAAATTACATGCTGTTTGATTTTTAAGTTGTTTGTCTCGGTCTCAAGATCTTTTCGGAATGGGCCTTCTCCCACGATCAAAAGAGCCGTGTCTGGGCTTTTTTTAAGAATAAGTGGCATCGCCCTCAAAAGATATTGGATTCCTTTCTGCTCGCTGAGCCTGCCAACCGTAAGCAGTATGTTTTTTCCTGCATATTTTTTTCCAACAGATGTTGTCTTTTTTCTGAAGGTATGAATATCGATTCCCATGGGGACCACATGCACTTTTTTTGAGGATGAAGGGAATATTTCTATCAGTTTTTTTTTTGTAACCTCACTGTTAATAGTGATGGCATCACTGTTTTCGATAACAAACTTTTGCATGCGCCTGAATAGCCTGTTTTGCAATGCAAAGAGGTCACTACCATGGATCGTAAGAAGGAGCGGAATCTTATATTTTCTTTTCAATAACGCGCCAAGGATTCCCTGAGGCAGGATCCAATGCGCATGTATTCCTTGTATTTTTTGCTTTTTGATGATTGATTTAGCAGTAAAGTATTGGGAAAGGAGAAAAAAAGGGAGCTGTATTTTTGCAAGAAAGCTTTTCTTGAGATTTGGGAGGATGCCCCCGCCATAGCAGAGCCGCTCTAGATTTTTTGGAATGAAATAGGCAAAGCGATATGTTTGGATCTTCTCTAAAACCTCTCTTGATTTTGCATTGGGATGATGCGGTGCAAGCACAATTTGGTTTACCTGAGCATGTAAGCCAATGCAGACATCCAGAACAAAACGAGGAGTGCTATCGTTATTCCAGCGAGGGAAGGTTGAAGTGAGCACCAATATTGTTTTTTTTTGCATACCCCTTTTGAGAAGCCGTTGATTTAAATAGATTGTGACGCAACGCAGGCCGCGTTCGAAATTCTCGCTTCGCTCGGATTAGCGAGTATCTACGCTGGCAAAAAAGGGCACTCGCTACGCTCGACCCCAAGGTTACTGCCTACTATCATTAGGCGAGGCCGTAGCGCAATGAGTCTAAGAAGCGGAGGCCTCGCACTAACTATTGACGTAGGCATAATGAATCCTGCTTTCCTATTTTATGTACGTCCTCCTTGTCAATTGGCCTGTAAGAATTGACATGCTCGACCTTAAGCCCGCTAACCATCATTTCGAACGCTGCCTGCACTGGTAAAAACCTTTTTATACGCTCCTAAGCTCAGAGAAGACATGGGTACGGCGCGCACGATATTTGCCAATTCGTCATATTTGGCGATTGCTGAGATAATTTCTAGGATCTTGCAGTTTGTCATCATGCTTGTTGCGGCAAGGGTTCTTAGCAAGGCTGATTTTGGAACATTTAATTTTGCGTTATCGCTTTCATTCATTGCTGTCATTTTAGCGGACGTTGGGATAAACCAATATCTCATTCGAGAGATTGCCAGACAGAAGGAGCTTGCAAAAAGATATATTTCGAATGCAATTAGCGTGAAAATCGCCCTTTCTTTGGTTACCTTCCTAGTTTTTTATGGGATATTAACCATCCTGGGTGCAAGCAAACAGACAATCATGGTAAGCTCGATCATCTGGCTCTTTTCCATACTTTCAAGCTTCACTGAACTATTCTACTCGGTCTTTAGGGCTTACGAGAAGATGCACAATGACGCCTTTATCAAAATAACAAGAATGACATTTTTGAGCATAAGCACGCTCTATGTGTTATTAAAGGGACATGGCATAGTGTATTTTTGCCTATCGTTTGTTGCAACCGAGATTGTCATCGTCTTATTGGCAGGCATTATGGCAAGAAAAAGATTTGTGCGCTTCTCCATTGAGTTCAATGGAGTGTTCATTCGAGCTTTGATAAAAAAGTCCCTTCCATTCGGGCTTGCGTTCATTTTCGGAAGCATTTATTTCTACATTGGCACTATCCTTTTGGCTCACATCAAAGGCCAAGAGCAGGCGGCAATTTTTAGCGCCGCTTACATGATCGCCCTTGCGCTGCTTTTCATACCAACAGTCTATATCAATGCGATCTATCCAGTGCTGTCACGTTTTTTTAACGCCAAGGATGGGAAGCTAAAGGTGTTATATGAAAAATCGTTCAAGTACTTGCTGGCAATTGGAGTGCCAATATCGGTGCTTCTTTTTATCTTTGCTGATGAGATCATTACGCTTTTGTATGGATCAAAATACCAGGAATCGGTCATCGTTCTTAAGATAATTGCGCTCTATCTTTTCATCAAGTTCGTGAATTTCCTCCTAGGAATTGTGCTCTCATCAACTGATGAGCAAAAAAAACGAATGTATAGCCAAGCAGGAACAGCGCTTGCAAACGTGCTTCTCAATTTACTGCTTATTCCCACATGGGGATTCGTTGGGGCTGCCTATGCAACACTGATTACTGAGATCATCCTATTCATCATCTATTTTTATTATGTGTCGCAAAGCTGGTATGCGTTCAATTTCATTGGGATTCTAATAAAATGCGTGCTTGCTGCTCTTCCCATCGTTTTGGTCGCACTCTATCTCCCATTGCCATTCCCCTTGTTGCTCATCATCGCAGGCCTAGGCTATATTGCACTGCTGTTTTTGCTAAGAATTGTCGATAAAAGTGATAAGGATATTGTGCAGAGGATAATGACATCCAAATAACATGAAATCGTCTAAAAAAGCTGAGCCTAAAAGCAATGATGAAGAAAGGATACTTAGAAAACTCTTTCCTAGTTCTGCTATGTATAATTCTCTTGATAATGCGAAGCTGAGCAGCAGCTATCAAAATATCTTGCACGAACTTACGAACTCTTTTCTTAATGGCGGGTTCTCGGTAGGTGGATACATAGGGTATCCAATGCTAAAAGGCACTAGCAAGTCAATTGGGCAAAATCTTAGTCAATTGCAGGAAGTAAGCAATACGCTGCATCAAAGGGGAATCATCAAAGGATCGGTACCTGGCATAAAAAAACCCATTAAGAGCGAAAGAGAATGCGCCCAAGCCATTAGCATATTTTATGCTGATGTCGACCATCTAGCGAACAAAGGAAATAAGCTGGTGATCAAAAAAAAATGCCAACAATTCTCATTTACAACATTAAAAGGGTCAGATAAAAAATACCTTGGTGGCCTTAAGGATCTACAAGCATATGTGCAGTCAAATTTGAATGGTCTTGAAGGGTTTTATCTGCATGGAAGCTTTGCAACCAAAGATTATGTGCTTGGCTGGAGCGATGTAGACACTATAGCAATCATTTCGGATGCGAGTATGCGAGATCCCAAGAAGCTCATTGCATTGCGTGGCAAGCTCTATCAACTGAGAAAGTTCTTCTATGCGATCGACCCTCTGCAGCATCATGGCATAACCCTAATAACAAAAAAGGACATGGAACGCTATCCAGCCCCCTATTTCCCCCTAGAGATCTTCCCTTACGCGCAGTCATTGTTAAAGCAAGATCGAGAATATACATTTAGGGTACGTGAATCGTATACAGAAGCGCTGCAGGCTCTCTTCTATTTTATCGATTTTTTTAGGAAACTGCACAGTGAACGCCACGGTAGTTTTTCAAGCTATACTCAAAAATATATTTTTCATGCGATCTCGCTCTTCCCGGCACTATATCTACAGGCTCTTGGGATCAACATGTACAAGAAATTCACTTTTGACTACGCAAAAAAGCATTTTTCCAAAAAAGAGTGGCAGGTTATAGATCAGGTGACAAAGATTCGAGATGACTGGAAACAAAAAAAGATGATTGGCATAACGACGTTTTATGAAAAGCTAAACCCGTTGGTTTCCCATAGGGCAAATGCGGCAATAAACGATCTATTTTCATCAAGCGTCCTAAACAAAGAAGAGATGAAAAAGATGATAGCGGACATGGTCATTTTATCAGAAAAGGGATGGCAGCGCGTATTGGAGGAATCTAGGCTATGAAACAGTACTCTTTCTACAACCTGCCAAAAAAATTGAAGCGCGATGAGTATGTCAAAGCACAAGAAAAGGTTGTTAGAAAATATTCCAGCATCAGAAACATATCATCGATCTATTCGTGGGGGTCCATTAGCGTTCCTGGAATATCTGATCTGGATATTGTCCTTGTGCATAAGCTGCCAGCTTCGAAACTCCCCATGTTAAAGCGAACCTATCTTAGCATATCAGCAAAAGATCGCTACATGCTCTATCATCCGTGCGTGCATATCGATGAGGAATCCTTTAGAGCGATACGATACATGAACCCGCATCCTTTCTTTGAGCTGCTCTTTGGCAAAGAATTGCCCATTCAAACCATAACAAAAAATGAAGAGAAACAAGTATACTGTGCTCTGCTAAGCGATATCATTATTCGCCACTATCCTAGGGATTTCATCTACCAAAAAGAGCAACAGTCAATAGATGTCAGAAATACATTGCTTCGCTTAAATTCGCTTCGCTACACGATCGATATACTCTCAAATGTCTTTAGGATTAAGAAACCAGAGTGGAATGTACTTTCAAAGGATGTGCAGTCGCTTCGAACCAGTTGGTTTGAAAAAAAGCCATTTTCTGATCTAGTATCGCTCAATGACAATGCTCTTTTGATAAGCCTAGATATTGTCGATATGTTTAGCGATCTCTTGAAAAAAGAGGACATTGTGAAGCTAAGGAGCAAAAAACAAGTCACACTGAACGCGCTGAAGAATAAGACTTTGTTTATCCACGATTGGAATAAAGAGAAGTGTATGGAAATGAACAACAGACTCTCAAAGGATAAGAAAATAGTATTGCCACTTGTCCTGGCAGCGCAGCTTTTTGAGTATACCAAGTTCAAAGGGATAATTAGCGATCATATCCATAAGCATCTTGAGGGTACCATGCAATACGACCTCTCGCATGCAAATATAATAAAAAAGCGATCTGAGATTTTGAATGCGCAAGCATTGCTCGCGCAGGGTCTGGCGCATTCTGACTTTCCTGCATTCTTTGATTTTGGATATAGAACAAAATCCGGTCTTAACAACGTAGTGATAAGAATCATGGATTCTTTGCGCTAACGATCCTGCCTAAAATAGGCAATGGTTGGAACAAGCCCCTCTTTTAATTTCACTTTTGGCTCCCACTTCAGCTCTTTTTTTGCTTTCGAGATATCTGGACAGCGAACTTTTGGGTCATCTTCTGGTAGAGGTTTTTGTACTATTTTGCTTTTGCTTTTGGTTGTATCCAAAATCATCTGGGCGAATTCCTCAACAGTATGCTCATCAGGATTTCCTAAATTCAGCGGCTCGTTGATCTTAGAGAGCATCAATGTATAGATCCCTTCGATAAGGTCTGAAACGTAGCAAAAACTGCGTGTTTGGTCCCCTTTCCCATAGATCGTTATCGGTTTGTTTGCCAGTGCCTGCGTTATGAAATTAGGGACAACACGGCCATCATCTTTTCTCATCTTTGGACCATAGGTGTTGAAAATACGAACGATCTTGGTGTCTACCCCATGGATTCTATGATATGCCATGGTAAGCGCCTCGGAAAAGCGCTTGGCTTCATCATAACAGCCCCTAACCCCTACTGGATTTACGTTTCCCCAATAGGTTTCTGGCTGTGGATTTACCAGCGGATCGCCATACACTTCTGATGTGGATGCCAAAAGATAGGTTGCTTTTTTTGCGAGAGCGAGTCCTAGCGTATTATGAGTTCCTAATGATCCAACCTTAAGCGTTTGGATGGGAATTCTCTGATAGTCAACAGGGGATGCAGGGCTTGCAAAGTGTAATATGAAATCGAGCGGCTCATTGATAACGATATGCTTGCTCACATCATGATGGATAAAAGAAAAGTGCGGGTTTGAACGCAGATGCTCTATATTGGAAAGTGATCCAGTTGACAAATTATCGATTGCGATCACTTTGAAGCCTTTTGCAAGCAGGAATTCGCACAGATGGTTTCCGATAAATCCAGAACCTCCGGTGATAAGCGCTGTTTTCATTGCCGGTAGTTCCTATTCGCTTCCTCAAGCTGCTCAAAAGTACCTATGTCGTACCACATCCTTCTGCTCACGATCCCATAGACCGGCTCTCGCTTGTAGAGCCATGCGACAAAATCGCCACTCTTATCTGGATTGTTGCCTTGCTCTATGTATTTTGAAAGAAGTTCGATCGTTTTTTGAGGGAAAAAATATATTCCCGTAGATACTAGCGTTGATCTTGGATGCTCTGGCTTTTCCTCAAAATGCGTTATTATATTGTTTTGCAACTCAACTACCCCAAAATGCCTGCATAAAACCTCATCCTTGACATCATAGAGTACCAATGCGTTATGCTTATGTTTTTTAAAATTGTTCACGTGCTCTAGTAATGGCTCCTCGAAAAGATTATCGCCTGCTATGACCATGATATCATCATGGATGCTTTTTTGTTGTATGCAGAAAGCAAGATCACCAACCGCGCCGAGGCGCTCCTCATTTGAATTGGTTCCGTTGTTTACTATCTCGATTGGGTGCACATAGTTGATGCCAGAAAGCCATTCCTGGAATACATCGAAGAATTTATTGTTGCTAACGATATAGATTTTTTTTATATCGCCAATTGGCTCTAGTTTTTCTAATATGTGCTCAACAATAGGCTTTTTTGCTATTGGTAAAAGTGATTTTGGCTTATCTTTGGTAAGCGGATGCAATCGTGTTGCATAGCCTGCGGCAAGAATAATTACGATTATTTTAACCACCCCCCCCTCTCTTTTCTCTTGCCTTCTTGTTATACAATCTAATTTTTTCTCTAACTTCTGGTCTTTTCCGGTATTCTTTACTGTAAAGAAGAGCTTTACGCTTGGTTTCTTGTTTTTGCCTGTATTTTATTCTTGAAGCCTTCATTCTTTTCTTGACATCTGGTCTTTTATGGTAATTTGCCATATAAACCCTATATTTTTTCGTCTTGCGGTATTTTGCAACCCTTTCAAGAATTTTGCCTTTGTTTTTCTGATAGAACACCATTGATTGCTGATTTCTCTTTATCATCACATCAATTCTACTTTGATAGGATTTGGTTCTTCTGATCTTATTTAGTCTTGCCAAATCGATTCTGTCAGTGTTCCCATCCCAAAGGTAACCGAGCTTATACCACATCGATTGGGGCATTTCAAATATATGGTCATTAACAAGATTTAAGAATTTTCGAGATTCTGTGATGGGAAATCTCAGCGATATCTTTTTCTTTGAAGAGATTAGTTTAAAATGAGGATTTATCTTCCATCGCTCGTTAAACCAGTTCTTGATAAGCTCATTTTCTTGCACGCTAAACCCTTCCGTGTGAAGGCTTACTGTTTTGTTTTCTGGATCGTAATATCCATCATCGCAATACCAGACTGCCAACGCGAGCGTGCCTAATTGATCTAGTACATCCTGATGAATTATTTTTTTGTTATTTCGATAAAAAAGTTCATGATAGATATTTAGATTTTCTGAAACCCCACTTCTTAACCTGATTTCTCTTTTTCTTGTATAAATTCTGCCATTGGCCTTGCAGATAGGGTTATTTAAGGCATATAATTTTAAATTTAAATGGTCCTTAAGATTTGCATATTTCCATGTTGCATAGTCTTTTTGGATCATAGAATGAGCTTCTTCAATTTGTGCGTTCAAAAATTCTTTTCTGCAATGCATGTCCCCTAGTAAGCTGCCTAAAAGTATCTGATGCGCCCTGCTTGGAAGAAAAGTGTTTGATTGACTTGCATTTAAATTACCAAATTTGGCTTTTCTATCTTTAATTCTATTTTTCAGAAATTTCCTGCTAGATTTGGAAAGATCAGGATTAAAATTGATAATTGAATGAATATTTAAGTGCTGCAGAAACTTTTTCTTCTCTAAAACGACTACATTCATATTTACGTATCACCCACTGGTTTTCTTCCTATGCTTATGTAAGTGAAGCCAGCTTTTAACATTTCCGCTGGATTGTAGATGTTTCTTCCATCAAAGATGATCGGCTTTTTCATGATTGATCTGATTTTTGTAAGGTCAAGCTCCTTGAATTCATTCCATTCGGTCAAGATAAGCAAAGCATCCGCCTGATTTGCGGCGTCATAAGGTCCTTCGCATAATTTTATTTTCAGATGCTTTTTTGCACGCTGCATCGCTTCTGGGTCGTAAGCTTGTATGGCCGCCCCTTCTGCTTGCAGCGCTTCAATTATTGGGATGCTTGGCGCGAAGCGCATGTCATCGGTATTTGGCTTGAAAGATAAACCCAAGACGCCAATTGTTTTGCCTTTAAGCTGGCCCATTGTTTTCTTTATTTTTTTGATAAAAAGATCCTTTTGTTGGTTGTTTATTTCATTGGTCGCCTTTAATAATGAAAAATCGTATCCCAATTGCTCTGCGATCTTTATGAAAGCCTGTACATCCTTTGGAAAACAAAAACCGCCATAGCCAATACCTGCGTTAAGAAACGATCTACCAATTCTCTTGTCATAGCCCATGCCCTCAGCTACCTTCTCAACATCAGCCCCTGTCTTTTCGCAGATCTGCGCTATTGCGTTGATAAAAGATATCTTGGTTGCAAGAAAGGAATTTGAAGCATGTTTGATTAGTTCTGCGCTCTGAATATCAGTTATGAGAATAGGCGCTTTGATCGGGCTATATAATTTCTTCATAAGTTCAGTTGCTCGAGAGGAGTCTGATCCTATCACGATGCGATCAGGCTGCAGGGTATCTTGTATGGCTGTCCCTTCCCTTAGAAATTCAGGATTGCTCACCACATCGAATTCGACCTTGTTCTTAAGGTGCTTCTGCATCATATTCTTGATATGGACGCCGGTGTTTACCGGAACAGTGCTCTTATGCACAATGACCTTGTAAGAATCCATATTCTCTGCGATTTCTTTTGCGACTGCTTCAAGAAACTTTAGCTCAGCTTCACCGGTATCTTTAGGAGGAGTCCCTACGCAGACAAAGATTATCTCTGCATGAGCGATCGCCTTCTTGTTGTCGGTAGTGAATGTGAGGCGATTTCTTTTTTGGTTGCGCTCAACTATCTCCTTGAGGCCAGGCTCGAAGATTGGCATCTCGCCACGTTGCAGCATCTCTATCTTTTTTGGATCGCTATCCGCTCCAATGACATTATTTCCAAGCTCCGCAAAAACTGCGGCGCTACCAAGCCCCACATAGCCGGTACCAATAACTGATATGTTCATTGTTTGCCTACCTGGAGTTTTGTGTTTTTATTGATTGTTTCCACATTATTTCTGCTTTTTTTGTATTTTTTATTTGGATTGGTTTTTCGGATATTAGTTTTTAATTCAATTTTTTTAATTTTAATTTTAAATAATGATTGCCTGGTCCTGCGGAGTTATTGTCTATAATGCTCCATGCGTTATTGGATTTTAGTTTCTGAGTCTTAAAGCCGAGTCCCTAACAAAATAAATAAATGGTCTACGCATACGTCAAAGAGCAAAACATATTTAAATATCTTACCACTATCCTACTTTATCCTACCATAAGATATATAATGGCAAAGAAAAAGATCTCTATAACAATCGATGGGCAGTCCCTGCAGGGAATCGACTCGATAATCGACAATATCTATATCCGCAACAGGAGCCAGGCAATCGAGCATCTGGTGAACAACTCGCTTGGAGAAAACAAGACGGCTGCGATACTGCTTGGAGGAGAAGAGCGGCATCTTAAGATCTCAGAGAACGAGTATAGGCCAACGGCGATCATCCAAAGGAGTTCGGTCATAGAACTTGCCATAAAGAAGCTGCGAGAGAATAATTTCAAGACTGTTTTTGTCATAGCCAGGCATGCAATCCTGACCAAAGTGTTTGAACTGCTAAAGGATGGGTCTGATCACGGGGTGAAAATAACCTACATCGAGGAAAAGAACGCTAGAGGGAGCGCTGAATCGCTTCGCCTGCTCAAAGGAAGGGTTAGCTCGGATTTCCTGGTAGTGTTTGGAGATATCATCTTTGGCAAGATACAGATAGATGAGCTTTGGCAAGACCACTTACGGCATAATGGCGTCGCAACGATAATGCTTACCACTTCCTCGACACCAAGCGAAAAAGGGACGGTGAAAGTTGAAGGAACCAAAGTACTCGCATTCGCCCAAAAGCCAAAGGAATCGGATGTCTATTTGGTTTTCTCGCCAATCTTCATGGCAGACCCCCAGATCTTTGATTATAACGGCGCAAGCCTAGAGCTTGATGTATTCCCAAAATTAGCAGAGAAAGGCCTTTTGAACGGGCATCTGAGCTCTGAGAAGGAAGTGCATATCCATAGTAAAAAGGATGCGCAGGCGTATCATTGAATTTTTGACCCAGTATACTCCAAAAGCGCTTAATCAAGGCTCAGTAAACAATGCATCAATAATCATGGATTGAATTGGGTCTAAAGTAGTACTGTAGCAGACGTGGTTAGAATGAGAGGCTGAACAAAATTTAAAGAAAAGGTGGACAGCTTCTTTGATTTCCCACGTTTAAACGCAGTACACACAAAGACGGAAGCTCGCTTGACTGCGGTGTTCGGAATGGGAACCGGTAGATCCAAGCCCCTTTGGCCGTCCAGTATTTTGGAGACGTCGTCCCTTTATAAAGGTTATTGTTTTTATTTATAAAGGTTTAAACCCATTTATAAATGAAATCCATTGCATGGCTTACCCATTAATTAAAATTTAATGAACAAAATAATTAGGCTTTGGTTAGGGCAGTACAGCTATTGGGTACAGTGTCCATTGTTTGTGCAAAAACCCATTGGATTGAATAGTCTACTAAGGCGTTGGTAACATCAGAAAATCTATTCCTTTAAGGAGATAATGATAAATTTATCCTTGAGGTTGATATCTTTTATAGTGGAATGTTCCTGCAGCCGTTTCTTGACTTCTCCCCAGCCTAGATTCTTTGCAGCCGTGTTTATTTGCCCCATGATCTCTGATACCTGCGCATATTGGTGATAGAGCAGATCGGCTTTTTGCTTCATTAGGGCTTCATCCTGCTCAAAGTGCGCAATGGTCTCTTTTTGCTCTGCGATGATTCGCTGCAGGGTCTCTATCTGCTTTTCATAGGGCGATTTTTTCTTTGCCGAAATGATATTTGATGAAAAGAATTCCTCTAGGGCTTCATTGAATGAGGCAAGAACCTTTGCTTTCCTATCTTTATAGAGCAAGAACGAAAAAGGCAGCACATCAAATGGATCTTCTTGCTCATATAGGATCATAGGCTCTATCTTTTTATCAAGCATGGATTGTAGTGCTTCATGCAATTTTTTAAGTTCGATCGCATCTATTTTTGAAGGCACCTTGGTCTTTGGAATGTCGGCTATCGTGCATATCTCTTCAGAGTATAGGCCGCCAAGACCAAGTTCGGTCGCAAGCATGGTGACAATGGACTCTCTGGTTGTTTTTTTGAGCAAAGCTTCGAGTTCCTCCTTTTTCAAAGTAAAAAGATCGTATGCCATGGAAGGAAAAATATACTCTTTTTTTGGAGCGACCGTTCTATCTTTGAACACATGGCGCGTTAGGCAATCGACTATAATATTGTCTTTGCATAAAATGACATTGCCCTTGCCAAACAATTCTATGTAGACTGTTCGCTGCTCCTCCTTATTTGAAAAGGAAAGCCTTACGATGCGCTCAGGCTTTAGGTGCTCAATGGAAGCCAAAAACATCCCCTCAAGATGCTTGCGCAGGATCATGCACAGATGCGAGGGCGTATCCTCAACAGTTTTTTTTGAGCTAAGAAACAATGCTTTTCCCTGCATGTAGCGCACTAGTTTCTTGCCTTCACTGGTCTTATAGAATTGGAAATAGATCTCCTCATGCGAAAGATTATAGATCTTATCGACTCTTGTATTGATAAGTGATTGCAGCTCCTGTACTATGTAGTGGACGTCTATGGTGCTTAGTTGCCGTGCCATTTTTGTTTATTTTTGAATTATTTGTTCTATATATTTATTTTATTAAATCTTATTGTCCTAAGGTAGGGTTATCCCTTTGAAAAAGCTAAGGTATTATGTCCGCGCCAATGCGCGCGGATTCTAATATATTGATATCTTAGTGCAATGTATTTCCAGTTTGTCATTTTTTGATTGAAATGATAAGGTCTTGTATTGCTGTCTTTGGCATTGGTGAAGTTGTATCAAACACTACGATCTTATGGTCCAGGCCCTTTGCTTCCTGAAGGCACACATCGAAAATTTCGGCATCCAGATTTTCTCTTATCTTTGCCTTCGAATATTTTCTTTTTTTCAGCCTCTTTTGAAGCTCTTTAAGATCGCATTTGGTCACTATGCAGATATCAACGTGCTTTGAAGGAAGATAATGGGATAGATGTGAGTCGATGACCAGCCCATGGCATTTCTTAGCTTTCTTTGTTTGCTTTATTTCTTGAAGCAAAGCCTTGCTTAGTTTTTTGGTATCAATAATCTTTGCTTTTCTCTTCTTGTCGTAGCCTTGCTCTAATTTCTTTTGAGAGATCAGGTGATTGACATCCAAGTATTGAATATCCAATTTATTTGCAAGCTTCCTGGCAAGCGTTGTTTTTCCGCTGCCCGGAGTTCCAGTGACGATAATTACCCGCATGCCCCATTAAATCTAGGATGATTTTTAAACGTATGTCAAGATTAAAGTTTTTCGAATAATTCTCCCTTCGGTCTGGTCTGCGCAGCTGAAATGCGCAAAAATAGGATTTTTGGCACCCTGAAAATCAAAGATTTTCATGGAATCAGCTGGCACTTTAGGCGACACTCGCTTCGCTCGGTCACCTTTGGCTACTATCATTGGGCGAGGCCGGAGCGTACCCAAGAAAATCCTGGATTTTCGGTGCACGAGGAAGTTTTGCTTCTGGGGCGCTAACCTTCAATTTTTCGAAAAAGCTCTCAAAATTAGCAATTGGAGAAGAGGCATTAGAGTTTTTTGGCAACGACATACCAATATTTCTCTTCAATTATCGTCTCATCAATGAATCCATTCTCTGCCTGCGCATACACCATTTCAAAGCCATTCTTTGTTATTATTTCTGAAAGTTCCTGCCTTGTATGCATAGGATGTGCGCAGGTAAAGACACAGTAGGAGCCTGCTGATATAATTTTTGAGAATGCGAGGAGCGCTTTTTCTAGCGGGACGTAATCGCCTATCATGCCAACAGAGATTATTGTGCTAAATTGCTCCTTAAGCGGCATCTGTTGGGAAAACACATCAAGTTTTGTCGTGCTGCTATAGCCTCTTTTTTTGGCAAGGGCCAACATTTCTGCCGATAAATCGATCCCATGCATCTTGTGGCCATCTTGTATGAAACGAACGCCGGCCATGCCTGAACCACAGCCAATGTCAAGGATCGTACATTTGTTGCCTAAAAGGGGGACATTCTGCAGCGCAATGGAGTGGAAGTGCGTATAGACATGAGAGTCAGAAACTGCCTTATCATAGGACGTCTCTTCTTTTGCCCAGGCATCGAATTGCTGCTCCACTTTCACATAATCAGGAACCACATACTGGCCATTCTTCTTCTCTAGGAACACAAAATCATCATCTTCGGGGCTTTGCATAGGTATCTTTTTGATTGGGCACGCACAGGTTTTTTAAAGATATTGATT
>CAZFPU010000007.1:0-21554 GCA_964521145.1 uncultured Methanosarcinales archaeon
TTTTCAAAAATATGCGGGTCCCTCCCGCAGGGAGCTTCCCTATCGAAAATCAAAGATTTTCGGGAGTCCTGAAAATGCCTTGCGTTTTCATGACCTTCCGCATTCGCTTCTGTTATCGTGTAATCGCTCATAAAAGAGATGCTACCCTTCATTTTCTCTGCCCTGCCGCCTACGTCGTTATCTGCACACCCTCTTCTAGCTCAAATGAGCTCCCAATGCCTTTGCCCATGAAAAAGAATTTCTCATTCATTGCAGTGCTAAATGAGCCCCAAAAGCCGCGATAGGGTGAAAATAACACTAAGTCAGGATCTTCGCCAATTTGCGAAGCAACATATGCCAAAACCTCATCTTTAGATCCCAATTCATCAACTAAGCCCAGATCCTTGGCATTCACTCCGATATAGAATGCTCCAGTGGCGATCTTTTCCACATCGCGCCTATCCAGATTCCTATTCGCGGCGACCTCATCGACAAAATAGCCATGGATCTGATCGATGCTTCCCTGGAAAATCCTTCGCTCTTCTTCAGTTAATGGCTTGAATGGGCTTCCCATGTCTTTATACTTTCCTGAAACCAATCTGTTGTAGGTCACGTTATGGTCTTCAAGGATCCCCGAGAAACCAAGATAGGAGCTGATGACTCCAATTGAACCGGTGATCGACATCCTATTTGCAACGATGTGATCAGTAGATGATGCTATCCAATACGCTCCTGAAGTTCCGATCTCTCGAATCCACGCCACGCTGGTCTTGTTGAGTTTTTTTATCTCTGCTGCTATCTCATCGCTTGCGACGGCAGAACCTCCGGGACTATTGATCTCGAAAATGACCGCTTTGATGCGCGCATCCTCATTTGCTTTTTCAATGAGCCTTGTTATCTCATCGGCTGATGCAACCTGCTCTGCAAAAAATCCAGAGGAGGATTCACTCATGATAGGGCCTTTGATCTCAATGACCGCTACATTCCCTTCAAGGTTCTCAAAATCATTGCCAACAAACATGCCTGCAATGACCGATAAAACTAATGCAAGGAGCAAAAGGCCTGCTATAACTTTTACAGAGTACCAGAATTTGCTGATCGGAGGTATGGTGTTATTATTCTTCGTCATTTTTCTTTGTAAAGGAGAATAGGTCCTTCCTCCCTTTTTTTAAATTATCCAGGATCTGATCCTTTGCCATGTCAAGAAGACCTAAAGCCTCCTGCGGCGTCACATTCTCAGTCTTCATGCTGGTCTTTATGTTATTGTTGTCTATATCGAATCGAACCGCGAACATGCGCTGCTTCATATCTCATGCACCTCAACAGTCTTTGTCTTGCTGAGCATCTCTAGTAATCGTTTATTCTCGTGATTGAAAAATACGACGAAGGGCTCGATGAACCAAAGCAGGATGAAAGGAAAGACAAGAACCACAAAAAGGGAGCGAACCCATGCCTGCCATAATCTGAATTCTTTCTCTTCACTGATGACAAAGATCTTGAGTATCATTTTTCCAGGAGTCTGCCCTAGTTTTCTTTCGAAAATGACAAAATACAAAATTGAGACAAACGAGATGAATAATGCCATGATCACCAGATTGGTTGTACTGTAATGATCAAAGGCCGTAAGCAGCGCCTCAAATGACTCGGCTCCAGAGAGTCCTTGCAATAATACGCCTTGAAAGGGGAATAATATGAAGAAATTAAGCATCAGTAAGTCTATTACAAACGCAAAGAATCGCTTTAAGATGGGCGCGTTCACCTGCACACTCCTTTTTGGCATGGTAAAATGAAATATAGAAGGTATTTAAATGTTGTTGCCTTGAGAAATTGGAGCGAGATGTTGAGGAGGGGAAAGAAAGGCCTTAAGGAGTCTAGAGCCCAAGCAAAATCTTGATACCCAGAAGTATAAGTAAAAGAACAATGGCAAGCCCAACAAAACTGATTATGAGGACATCCTTTATTGCGCTCTTTTCGAATTCATCTTGTTCCATTGAGGCATATGAGCGGTTGGCATTCTATAAGGTTTCTATTTTATGGATGGAAAGGATTGGAAGCCATAGATGGTATGATCTGCTCAAGAAATGATTAAATAGTGATCGCAATTTCCTATCAACATGGGCGATGATCTTTTGGGCACGGCGGAAATGCATCCAGATGTGATGGAATCAGCCATAAAAGCACTTCCAACCCATCCTACTTATACAATCATTCGATACTGGAATCTCGATTATTCTCCACTAGAGGCACAGATAAAAAGCTTCCTTGCCCTTAAGGATGCAAGCGTGACATTGGATGAAACGCTGCCTGAGTCTGGGCGCGATACAAACTATGCAGAGATCAAAAACCCAACCAATGGACTGGTTGTAAATTTATATCGGGCACACACTGAATTGATTCAAAAAAGAGGAGTCCAATTAAGGAGCGAGGAAAATCCCAATGCACCAATCCATGCTGAGTTAGAAACAGCAGTATGGGACTATAACCATCATAGGGCATGGTATCTATTCCAGCCTGAGTCAAAAATATTTGTGCCACAAAATCCCGATCTTGTGAAGATGGGCTATCCGGCAGAGGTAGGATTTGATCAAGCCCCACCGTGGTTTTTGGATTCATTGCAAAGAGGCGATAATCCAGATAGAGTGAATGCGGAGCTTTGGCTCAAAAACATTCCTTCACCAAGCAAAGTAAGCATAACACCAATGGGAGTCCTTGTAAAATATGATAAGAACGAGCCATCCTATCTTCTGGGGCTGCAGGAGGCACTCAAGGGCACTAATCGATTGAGAGTTGAGTTGTATAGATAGGATGCTGCTTGATTGAACAAAATTTCTTATCAGTAGTTCCGAAGGTAGAAAGCCGAAATAACCGTTTTCTTCATTTTGATTGATTTTTCTCGCATAAAAAATACCCAGAAATAGAGGCTTGCCTAGCCTTGCGCGGCGTTAAGCTCTTTTTAAAGAGCGCGTTTCATTTTGAGAGGAATAAACCCTTCGTTGAATATTTTTACCCATGCACGAAGAGTCATTCCGTTAATCCGATGGGCTACCTTGCGGCATCCATCATAACCTCCGCTTTCACGGGGGAGGAACATAAATATGGAGAAGGGTGACAATAAAAACCTTGGCTTGGATGAATGGTTTTATCCAGGCAATGCGAGCCGACGCGCCCACCGTGATGTTTCCCAAGTACCATAGGTTGTAGACCATTGCACCAAACAGATACAAGAACAGCCGTATCACATGATTTCTGCTAGTTGTCTTGATGCGCAGCGAGTGCTTTTGGACACGGAAAGAAGTCTCAATACACCATCGACGGCGGTACAAATTATCGATAACCTGCGCTGATTCCTCGGCCACAGGGATGTTAGTGATATAGTAAACGCGAAAATCCTTTCCTCCATCGGTCGACAGATTCCGCATGTTGACCACAACTAGTTTAGAAAACGCCCGGTCACTCACATAGTATGGAAGGACCACCGGGAGCTTCTGTTTCTTATTTGTCAATTTCCGCACTTTGCTGTTGAGAGGACATTTTATGATGTATTTGAATCCGAGTTGGTTCATCAACATGAGGATTTTACTGTCATAGAAACCTCTGTCAAAATACACATATCGCACCTTGAATTTTGACCGCACATAGGTTAGCAATTCTTCGAGTTGATGATGTCGTAAATCAAGCTTGTGGACCGGCATTACCTTGAGGACGAACCTTCTGCCTTTGTCAACGATGCTAACGGTCAGATAGCGAAAAAAATGGCCAGTACCTCGGTCCATTTTGGTCTCAACCACATAAGGGAGATTTTTACTCCCATAGAAATGCACGTCCTGAAAATCAACTGCTATATCCACTTCCCTTCTGAAAACTCCGTATTTCTTTGCTACCTTGAAGATATATCCATTGGTCCTTTGAAACATATCGAGGACTTTGGTTTGCTCCAATTTGCCCAGATATCTCAAAACAGAATCTGCTGATGGCTTGTCAGTCTTTGCAACGCTCTGGATTGTTTTTGATGCGGTTTCAAGGCATACGTTCTCAGATTGGGCGTGCAAGAGGACATCCAAGATATCATTTTTATGGTATCGGGCGTTGTGCCTCTGCGGGAAGGAGATGTGCCTCAAGAGATTTCTACGTACATAGCCTCCGTACCTCTTGAGTTCCCGTTCCGTTGCTTTCGGCTTGTTATGCCTAACAGCGCTACCACTAGTTTGTTTCATTTCGAAAAAGAAATGCATCTAGTCAAAGATGCCTAATCAATACCTACTCGTCGGGAATGCCTTCACGAACTTGAAGGAAAATGGCGTCTCCCTGCATTGCTATGCAAACAACATGATATCCTGAATGCAAAGCTGCAAAGCAGAGTGATTCCAACAGCTGGTCTTGTCTGCCGTTCATAACACGACACCTGCCCCACTGCCACTCAAAACGTTTTGTAATGGGTTTGCATCCCTGTACGGACAATATACACATTCAGGGGATTGTTCAGGAGGGTTCTCGCAATTCAATATACTCAGAGCCTTCTTCAATAGCGCATGGGCCCGTTCGCTGTCGATTTCTATTTTCACCAGAGTTACGTCAAATCTAAATTCGCCTTTGGTTTCAATAGAGCTCGGACTGTATAGGAGGACATAGCCAAAATTATGCACGTCATGCCCGTTTTGCATCAGCAGGAAGTTGTATAGCGAGAGCTGGTCAGTATAGATTGATTTACTCATACCCAGTTCTGCCGAGCCCTTCGTCTTAAAATCCACCACACATAGCTTTCCATCGAGTTCTAGACACTCATCTAAGGCACCATAAAACACAAATTCACCATTGTTAAAACGCATCCTACGCCAATCCCGGAATCTATCAATGATATACTGAGGGACTAATGTTCCCCCAATCTCTTGAAGCTCTGGCGGTAGCTTTTGTTGTGCTCTAAACGAATCGAAATATCGTTTAGCAATCCTATCAATGCCACTAGGTAGCGACGGGAAGATGCCATTCGGACGCTTGATGTTACGCCGTTGAGCGAGCCAAAAGCATCTTTGACAGTCTTTCATCAAACTTAATTTACTTGGCGATAGATGTTTCATTTCTTTTTTTTCCATGTTTATTCCCCCAATCCTGATTTTTTTCTTTGTTCAATTGCTCGAATTCATCCTTGGTCATTTCAATAGGTACCCAATCTAGGTCCACATGAATGTTGCAACTCCTTGCAATTTTTTCAAGCATCCCGGCCACAATAAATTGGCCGATGTCCTCATAACCTTCCTTTTTATGCGTGTCTTCCATTACTTTCAAAATGCTCTTTGGCATCTCGAATTTCAAGACAAATAGCACTCGCTTAGTCATCGCGAACCTCCAAATGCATTACCCTATTCGTCCTCGTCTTTATTCTCCTGTCCCGAATGGTTTTTGTTTTTCCTCACCTTCATCGCTGTCCAATACAGTAAAATCGACGTTTGTGATGAGGAGATTTTTATGTCTACTAAACTCTCCTCCGCCCCAGAGCCAGCCAGTTATGCCAATTCTAAACTTCGAATTTTTCTGCTTCTTCATTCAAAACCCTCCTGGCAATCATGCCAAGTTCTCCCTGGTCGTCCTTTACGATATCCGCGATGATTCTGGTTTTTCTCATGGTTGTTTCACCTACTATCAGTTATCCTATGTATTCACTTGCAAGTTAATTGCTTGTGTGATTGGGAATACCAAAAAATATTTAAGCTTTGTGTTTTTAGCTTACAAGTGGATTGCTAATATGACATGGTCTAAGTGGGTATTCGTCTTGTATCTTCGCTTATGGAAGAAGCACGAAAAGCGGATGTTCTCATTCGAAGATGCTGCTACCTTGCTGAAAAAAGACGAAAGGAGCCTCTCTGTGGCCTTTTCAGACATGAAAAAGGTAAAATGGCTTACCTCCCATCCGCATCCGGAAAATGCCCGCAAACGTATGTATAAGCTTGCAGACATTGAGACGGTTCTGAATGATATTGTTACCTCTAGTTGAGTTGTTTTTTGATTCATGGAATCCTCGCAGTGGTCAGAAAAAGCAAAACCTATTTAAGCCAGAAAACGCTTTCCTTCCTTGATCTGGTTAGGGAGGCATCCTCTGGGTGCTTTTCTGACTTTTTTCTTTTTTAGAGTTGTTGGTTTACACGGTTTTCATCTCACATCTGTTTTGTGTATACACCTTATGGTTCCATATAGATTGTATATATACTTCTCGGGGAACTTTTTATCGAAAAAAGTCCCTGAAATATTTTCGTCGACAACGGGATAAGAATCTATGTTCGAGGTACCTTCTTAGGAACAAAGTACCTTCAAAATCATGTGGTTGGAAATGTTTAAATATCAAGTGTGCGAAAAAGAGGCATGCAAGCGAAGGATGTAGATGACTCTGCCATAACTATACGCATCGTCATGTCTCTTCTTACTGGAGAGAAAAAGCTAGCCAAGGATATCGCACGGGATTACCATAATCCCTCGATGACTAAAAAATATCGAAATCAGTGCAAAATCCTCTCATTGAAAAAGCTACTCCTCAAGTATCCTCATCCACATCAAAGTGGATATTTTTATTCACTAAATTACGATATTTTTATTCAGCACTTGATTCCTGGATTGCATGATGCTCCTCGAGATGACATTGTGGCTGCTTTGCAATATTTTAAGCCGCCCAAATCCACAAGATATCCTAGATTTATGAAAGGGGATTATGCGAAAGCTTTGATAGCAATCAATGTTGCATTGTCAATCTATGTACACCATAAGAGTATGTTCAAAGAATATGACCACTGGGCATCAATTACCAACAAGATTCGGGGAAAATAAGTCACTTGGTGCCAATCACCCAAAGGACGTCTTTTCTAGGTTGATGAAGTTTGTTCTGTATCTTTAGTTGGTTTAGCATCAAGTGGACATCCTTTTTCTTGATGTTGGCTTGCTTCGCTTCCTGAAATACATGACGCATCAGGATGTTCGGCCCCCACGCATCCTGCAGGCTGTTGATTATCCTCTTTATCTTGATGGAGTGTTCGGTTTCGTTGATAGATAGATATTGTATTGACCTCATGCCAAACCCCAGATTTCCATGAGTGTGTGGTGTTTTGTAACTTGCTCCTGTTTCTGCAGCGTCTGCACCTCTACAATTTCCCTTTGCTTCGGAACAACGTCATATTGAATCACATCCTTACATTCATCTATTTCTGGAGAATTCAACAAATTATGCCTACAGTGGACATCTTCTGTCCAAAGGCGAACAAAATTCCAATTGACAGTGAGGTCGTCTAAACCGTTCACATATATTGCCTCCCTACGTACTGAGGATGTCTGCCCACTATCAGCACTGTATCGTTGAAGGTCCAGCTCAAACAACAGCGTTTTTCTTTCTTTATTTTCTATCTTTAAGACGCACTGGTCACGGTATTTGATACACTGATTCCTAATACAATTATCCTGATACTGTACACAATTGCCCCAGATATTCTTGGATACGCATATCTGTTGGTTCTGGGCGCATTCTTGTTGCATGCATTCAGTTTGTTGGTCAACAAGCTGTACTTCATATAAGGCAGGTACGCTATTGCAGGCTGTTCGTACCACGGGGATTCTTTCTTCATATCGCTCCATTGCACTGATTGGCATCGTCTCGGTGACAGTGACCGTATCTTGATAGGGTATCGGGATGGTAAAGGCTCCCACAAGAGCAATAAACAATACAATTGCTGCTGATAGAATCCAAACGATAGTGGATGTTTGATATGGCATTGCTTTTCCAGGTTCGTAATTGGAGATAGGCTTTGCCTGACTTTTTGTTGGAATATTTCTTGTTGGGGGTGGAGCCGCCATCACTGAAAAAGCTCGACCGATAAGAACGATGGCAACCAACGCCAACATCACTATGATAATTATTTGAAAATTTATAACTGCTTGACTAACCATAATATCGCCCCCAAATGATATCTGTATTGGAGTACAGACTTTCCTTAAAAACATATCTGTATTGAAATGTATATGTGCAAAAGAAGTCAAGCCATCAGATAATTGAGAAGATTAAGAAAGTTCTTGAAGATAGACCTGGCTCTTCTATCAGACATATTGCTCGTACAATCAAATCCGAATGGATTACGGTAAACAATAATCTTGAGTTTATGAAGAAGCTTGGTCTTGTCGTAGAACTTGAACAGAAAGAGGGCACGACGCGCGAAGGCAGATGTTTTAAGCTGAAGAAATCTTAGGTCATTGTAACGAAATCTTCGTTTTGTTTGAGGGGATTTCTTTCCCTAGATTAGTGGGAACATATCTTTCAGTCATTGAAATAACTCTATTAGGGAGCATTATTGGACGATTCACAACGCCGAATGCATACCTCCCTTTCATTACTAGAGGATTCCTCTTCGATTTATCGCTAGTTTTATTCTCATGTTCACAATAGATTCTATCTCCATCAATAGATTGTCCTGCATCTTCGTTCAAAATTTTTATATCGCATTTGTTTAGAAGAAATGTTTTGAGTTTGGTAAACTCAGCATTCTTTTCGCATTCTTGATGTATTTTACAATTTCCATCATCTCTCAACACAGACCAATCAGAATTATGCTCACGAAGAGTTCTTGCATCCTGCTTTACATCCGTGCGAACTTTCTTCGCCCAGCCATGCAGTTCTTTTCCAATTACAGAATTCCTGTTACTACTCATTATCGTACTTGATAAGTCCCTTATCTCTTAACATTTTCAAAGCCTGTAGTGCAATTTCTGCTCGTACATTTAGTTTTTCAACAATGACTTCGAGAGTAAGTTCTCTTTCCGACTTCAACAGAATACGTATTTTCTGAGCAACTTCTCCAATTTCATCTTTAACTCTGAGATTGGAAAAAGAGCCTATGATAGTAGCGGTTGTCCCTGACATAAATTCTGACCCGACAGAAAAATAATTGTTCGAATCCATTTTCTTAATGATGTACTTCTTTTTTTCCAAGAGTATTTTGAAAAGCATCCAAATCTTTTGCAAGTTGTTGTTGTTCTCTAGAATTTAATTCATAGAGATTTTTAGACCTGGTGTAAAGAGAACTACTTTTTATTGACAACTCATACAACACAAGTTTTTCCTTTTCTTCTAAATCGTCTACCACGTCCAAGATTGCATCTGGATTTCTCTGCAGGTCTTTTAGTTTTTTATATACTTCAGGGTATTTATTTTGTATCTTTGCTAACTTTCGGATAGAACCAGCAGTACTGCAAAGAAATTCAGTATAGAAACGTAAATAATCCACCAGAAATTTTTGCTTTGTTGTTTGTCTAGGCATTTTCGTTTCTTCACATTAAACCATTTTTAAATACTTTGTGTTGTATCTCTAAAATAGTGAATGGTAGCCTTCTATAAAAACCTATCTGCAAATCAAACAGAATAGTTTAAATTTGGGTGTAGTGGAGTGATTATTATGCTTAGCAGGGATATATTGAAAGATATGAAGCAATTGCACGTATACTTAGACTCAGAGACTTTTGAAGAGCTATTAGACAAAAAAAATAAAGTTGCAGTAGCTCTTCTCAATCATCATCGTTCCATGTTCTTGGATGTTATTAGAAACCCTTTTGAGAGCAAACATAAAGAGCTTAAGGAAATACTAGAATTCAAAATTACTAACAGTCAAGATTCTGAAATAAAAAGTATTGAAGTTGTAAAATCTGAACATGTTTATTCGAGCCACGGGTTTTCCTATAAAATGAAGGACGTAATCCATATTGCTGAGGTCGTTTATGGAAAACAGAATGTAAAACCTGATGAGTTAAATTCCATAATAAATGTGTTCATACAAGCAGTATTTAATCGTTTTGAGAAGTCCAATATTTATATAACCAATAATAAAACAATATTAAAAAATAGGCTATGGTTCGAATGCCATTTTCCTGGTTATTCTTTGAACATCATGACAGTGCAGGAAGCCTCTGTTTTTATAGACCTGTTTTTCAAAAATAAAGGTTTTTCATATATTTCATGCAGCTTTGCGGTAAACAAAGGATACTGGTATTTTCTTAGTATGAGACTATTGCTTCCGCATTACAATGTTGGTGATACCTATTTGGACGCTTTATCTCATAGAGTCTATTACATGCTTATGTCCCTTGATGAGATGGCGGTACAATTTTACAAGGGAGTGAACAACGATACAATGGATTTTACACTGTATCACTTTAATTATTTTGTAGGTCTGACTACTGGAATTTTTGATAATCTAGCTCTGAAGACCAATGCTCATTTGAATATTAATTTTCAATACAAGTCAAAAATGGGATTGCATAATAAAGAGTTTTTGGCGGAGATACGTGATAAAAATCCCCAGATAAGAGCACATATCAACGCGTATGTAGATTTTATCAACGCAATCTATCTTTTAAGAGAGCAAATAATTCATAGAGACCTTCTAGAGGATGTAAGGTTTGAAAATAGGGATAATGGAAATAGCTGGAAGGCCAATTTTGTTAGGATTCCCAAAGAATTAGTGGAGTGTCTTAACAGGCTAGGAGATAAACCGACCGAATTCGACCCTTTCTCCGAGTGGGGGGTGTACATACTTCATAGTGAAATATTTCTTGAACCATACTGTTTTTCTATTGCTGCTGTACGGATGTTAGGTAAATTTGTGGATAAATATCTCGAATTGTTAGGGTATCCTTCTTTTATTGAAAACATGGAGAATCATAAGGATTTTGCGGATACAATGAAAAGGTATATGCAATATAGGCTAGGATACCGATGGGAAGATAATTAATCTCTAATTTTTGTCAGATTCTGCTTGCTCGACATCTCTTGCTCCAAATCTTCTATAAATTTCTTTATTATGTACGAAGAGGCAGAAGAAACAGCCTATCGCAATATAAAGAGCATATCTTACAGAGGTAGTCTCTTGTATGCTTTGTGTAAGACTTTGATAGTAGAATATGAGTATGTGGACGCATGTAAATGTTAGAAGGGCTATCAGCAAGGCCTCAAATACGGCCATTATTATTAATTGTGGACGATTTACTTTTCTAACTTTTGGTTTGCGGGCTTGAATTTTCATTCGACACCCTTCCAATCTTGAGGAGCATTGCAGTTAGGGCAAGAAGGAGTGTTCTTGGAAATTATTTGGTTACAGCGCCAGCATTGGTAAACCTTATTGTTATTTTTTTTAGATTCTTCCCAGACTTTTGCCAGAAGGGCCAATCCACCAATTATCAATGCTGCCTTCAGCCAATCATCCTTTGCCATGCGCCCGCATGAAGTATCAAAGTTAATAAGCCTTCTGCTTGGTACCACCCTTTCCCCTCGAGAGTCAGAAATAGAAATGTTTAAATACATTTTATTAATAAATGCGTATCAGGTGGTTCAATGGTGAGGAGGCAAGGCAAAATTCATGAAAACGATAACATCTACATTAAGTCCAATATACGCATCGAAAATAAATACCAAGGTATTCAACGATTCTATTTCTAAGGCCCTATTAGACATTCTCCAAGACCAGAAAATTACTTTAAAGGCATGCCATATATTTTCTGCAGCGGCTTCCAATAGGAAAAAACTTGTGTTTTCAGAAGATGAAATCAAATTTATAGTCGAGGAATATGATTTACTGCGCGAAATATATAATAGCGAAAAAGCAATGCAAATATTCAAAGAGGTTAGTGGTTCAGAGAGCTGGACTATGGCTCAGATATCGATGAACACAAAACTGCCCCCGAAAACAGTATACGATTGGATTGAGCGTTTCAGGGTGCATGGTCTGATTATTGACATAGATAAAAAACCTGGAACCGGCAATGCAAAATTTCATTCTCTAAATTGGAAATACAAAAACCTAATCCTCGTTCTAAGAGCATATATGCTCGAAAAACTATCAGCAAAAAAAGAGAAAGATACCGTCGAGGTATAAGTACTATAACGTGTTTAGTTAGAGTACTATACCCAATAGGGTGATAGTACTCTTCTATTGGGGGTTATAGTACTATCAACTTATATCGGCATCAACTTATTTCTATAATGTACTGCTCTCTTTCGACTCCGATTTCTATTTATATGCCGCAATATAATCCTTATTCGTTGGGAGGTTGGAACAGCAAAATGTCACTAAACGTAAATGTGGATAGCAAAGGCTTGGCAAGCATTATTTTCATTGTTATAATCGTTGCAATCTTGTTCGCCTTGATACCAGGACTTTTGATTTGGATTGGCTCAAATGCCGCAGGCGGTCTTAAGGCGATTATCGTGGGAATCATTCAGGGGTTGACACAATGACAAAAATCGTACTCGGTTGGACTGCACTCATCGCAATTGGTTTGGCAATATTGAAGTTAACGGACCCTAGCTATGTGAAGCTAGTTTTAACTGCTGGAATAGCTTCCCTTATCGTGTTTTTTATTTTCACTAAGCAAGGGAGGATAAGTATTTATGCAAGCCAGCTGGTTATGTCACTAATGATTGTGGGGAATATCTCATGAACAAAGCAGCAAAGCACAAACCTGGACCCATTGAAAGCTTATTTGCATTGATTGTAGGAATTGTCTTGGTGTTCTCGATACCCGAGGTAAAAGCTTTTTTTGATGCACTATTCAATGCTATTCTTGTTGGAATCGTGCTAGGTATTGCTGTAGGTGCTGTTTTGCTCTTGCTTTGGTATATGATGGAACGAGATTGACTACCATGGGGAAATCTGTTCCAGACATATCTGACCGCAATACGGCTGTCAGTCATCGACAGAAAATCATAAAGGGACTGATTTCTGCAATCTCCTTCGGTATAGGTCCAATATTGAGCGAGTACCTTCCCGATGCCAAGCTTAAAAAGCTAGAATCAATCATCCAGCAAGTAAACGAAAATTTGGAGCAATTGGAAGGGCAAATAGATGAAGACTATATCAAAAGGGATGAGGTGCTTTGCTTAATTGAGAAAACATTTCGGATGATTTCCGATACCTCCGATGCAAATAAACTCATGGCGTTAAAGAATGCTTTGGTGCGCGTAATGGTGGATAAAAATATAGAAGTCGACCGGAAGGATTTTTACATCAATCTTCTGAATGACCTCACAGCATTCCATTTCAGGATGCTTTCTGTAATGTATGATACAGATGGATACCTTAAGATAAACAATCGAACAATATCAGATAGTATGATGGGTGGAAGAATAGATTTTTTTAAAGAAGCAATTCCAGACATGAATCAGGAAGAAATCAGTTTGGTATATGATGATTTGGTAGCTAAGCGACTAGTCCAAAGCACAAGCCTGGGGGCGATGATATCAGCCAGCGGAGTTAGAGCACTTAAAGGATTGGAAACAAAGTTTGGACAAGAATTCATGAATTTTTTCAAACAATGGAAATAAACATAGCAATGATGAAACTGCACGATGAATACAAAAAGGGAGACCCTAGACTCGGCTGCGTTGATAGAGCGCATATCTTGTACCATATTATGAAAAAGAAGGACCTAAATCCGGAAAGAAAGCTTTTCTCATTCCAAAACGACCAAGGGAAAAAAATAATTCTATCTCATTGTGTTATTGTTGAAAGCGGAATGATATACGATGCAAATTTGGAAGGGTGGCAAAATCCAATTGAATTCTCAAAATATGATGAGATGAAGAGGGGATTACATCCAAACCTAAACTTGGTTTGGGTAGACTGGGAAGAATCGCAATCGTCAAAAAACTATTTTGTTGATTGGCTTTGGGATTACCTTGCTTCTGTGGATGAAGAACTGATGAATGAAGTAAAACCTTTGATTGAGGCAGAATACAATGCCTATCTTGATAGATTCCCATACTTGAAAAGAATCAAGGCACAGCAGCATGGTTAGGCCAGTATTATTATATTGTCTTGTAGTAATCTGTTTAGTTTTGTCTGATAGTGTTGTCGCTTCTCAACTGCAGCCCCGATGGTACTGGTCCCATCAACATGTAGATTACGTGCACGAACGAGTCACCGTCTCAAATGATTTGGTTTTCGTTGAATTCGAAGGCGATATCCTTGTAGATGACGGCATACACAATGATTCAGAATGGATAACGTTTGAATTTTCTCCTTTGTGGGACAAGAGGCAAGAACGATTAGTGTCATACAATTCCTCCGTGCAACTAGAAGATGGAAGAACGAACTATAGAGCTCATAAGGATAATAATTCAGTTTGGATATACAATGTCAGCTTACGGGGCCATCCCGATTGGAACACTATTCATTTCGAAGCGAATTTCACAATTGACGGTAAGGTCGCAAAGATTGATGATTTTGACTACAACTTTTTTTACTACAGTTCGATTGAAGCAAAAAACCAAGACCTTACGATTATATTTCCCTTCACGTACGAGCCAAAATATTATCCTCCATGGATTGAATTTGGGTTCGGAAGAACGGCTAGGTCAGTTGTTCTCATGGGAGAAGATGCAAAAAAAACAGTATACATAACATTTCAAGATGTGAATGCTATGAAGATAGCAGACCGCAATCGCCAACGGTTGGACTGGGCAGTAGGAGCTTTATTAACTGTTGTCGGCGCTATCTTGGGAGTTGCTCTTCCTTTTTTTAAAGAAGTATTACAGGAGGCTCTTTTCAAACTTAAGTATCATTTTCTTTGGACTGCAAGGGAGAAAAGAAGGTGGGAGGCACTTGCAAGGAAACATCAGCTTCCAAAAAGCATGCGCCCTACAAAAAACATGACGGTGGTCCGAGCTGGAAAGCCAATACGGCAAAGAAGAAACTAGGTGCTAGGCGTTCCACAGGTGTTTAATGAGACTGTCTTGTGGAAATATAAGATAGCAATCATTTAATATTGATTCTGATTCGAGCCACTAATGGTCAAGAAGAAAGAGTCCGTTTGGAATTCATACAAAATTGTTGTCATCACTATAGCAGGATTGGCAGCTATGGCAGGAGTATTTGGAGCAATCGCGACCTGGCACCTTGCATTCACGAGCGTTCCAGAGATTAAAGAGGAAATCAAAAATTCAACCTTCATTGAAAGAGGGCGTTGCTTGATACCCAATGCTCTTTATGGAGTTGTAAAAAATCAGGGAGAACGTGTAGGCTCTGCGACCATCATGCTGACTAACATAAACACCAATGAAACCAAAGTTTTGAAAACCAACGAACAGGGTGAATGGGTGGAGAGCGTTGGCAATTTCCGCAATTGCTGGATAGGCGGAGATGATATAAAGATAAGCGCATGTTTCAGCGATAAATGTTATGATAAAGAACTTATTTATTCGTTAGATGGCGGCGGGATACAGGTTGACTTTGACACTTAGAATGCAGTTCCCGATAATTGTCTACCAACAAATGACGCGTTTATGATAAAGCTAACAAAACAAGACCTGAAGGAAATGAGCCCTCTGTTGTTTCTTACCCCTATAGTCCTTTAGATATCTGGGGCCTTTCTGTTCGGCTAACCCCTATGCCTTCAAAAAAACGTAACCCAGAAGACCAGGCTGATTTGAAACCAAGTCCGCAGTACAAAACATTCCTTTTAGTGGTATTCTTATTTTTTGCTAGCTTGGCCATGGCGCTTGAAGGCCTTACCAGCGCAGAAAAGCCAGTTTCTGCCCTTGAAGTATCTGCTCTTATTGCCTGCAGTGCCGCGCTTGCACAGTTCACGAATTAAGGGTTGTCCGTACCAAATTTGATATTTGTATCAATATTGGTATTTTCCATTGAATTCTCTTAAGTTATATCGGGAAATCTACTTTCGGAACTACTGCTTATTTAGAAACCTTTTTAATACCAACTTCCTTTCGTCGTAACTATGAGAGGAATAAACCCTGAGAAGAGGCCGCAACTGACCGCTGAAGAGCAGCAGGCTGTAGAGATCAGCAGGATAAAGCTTCCGCAGGGAAAACAAGTTCTTGCAATCCTAGAGCAACGATTGGGCGCATCAAGAGTGAAAGCCAGGTGCCTTGATGGGAAGGTTCGCGTTTGCAGAATTCCAGGCAGATTGAAAAGAAAACTATGGGTTCGGGAGAACGATATCATCATAGTTGAGCCATGGGAGTTTACAGGAGACGAAAAAGGCGATGTCATATTCAAATACACTCCAACGCAAGTGCACTTCTTGAAGAAAAGAGGATATCTGAAGCAGATTGAAGAAGCTGATGAATTCTGAGTTTTATTTTTGATGTGTTTTTTTCTGTCTAATAGAATCGTTTTGCCAGGGATGCTTTCGATATGAACCTTACTTTTTGTCTAGAATGAAGATATCCTGTACCCTAAAGAACCTAAATTCCTCTCTTTGCTCGTATTGCTGCATGAATTCGATAATCTGAGGTTTCGCTACAGCCAAAATCTCATCCTTATCATATCTGAAAACAAATCCGAGTATTCGTGCAAAATTTCGAAGGGCGTGCCTATTCTTTGGAACGATTATCGGCTGATCTATCATAGCATATCGATAATCCATTCCCTGCCCTAAGAAGAATTTCTGCATATCATGACCGCTTGCGAATGTTCCATACCGTTGCGTCTTTGCTTCCTGACCAAGCAATCGCTCCAGTTCTGGCTTGAGCCCATTGATCGATGAATCCCCCGAATCAACGATGATTACTTGGCTTGCATCATCTCCCAAAAATTCATTGCCTTGAGCTAGGATATCTTTCCATGAGTCTCTGTGAAAATGATAGAATGTGTGCGAATGAAGGAGCAGATCTATGCTACCCGCAAGTGTTGCCTTGTATTTCTGCGCCCATTGCTCAAAACCAAGGTTTTCAGTCAGGATCTCAGGAACCAGTTGGAATCTTTTTTCCAATTCGACATAGGTCTCTTTATTGGGTTCCAATGCATGCATTGTAAGAGAATGATGTTTAGGCGCCAAGGCAGAGTATAGTTTTTCTGTAAGCGTGCCATCGTTGCTGCCAACATCGACTACCCTAAACTGCTCCTTCTCAGGTAGTTTCAGGGCAGTGATACGATTTGCAATCGAGTCGGCTTGCCTCGAATAGTGCATAAAATGCCCAAACTCGTGCTGGTAATTTGCCATTGTACAGAGTATTCTGGTATTTTATTTAAAATTAGTTGTGATTGGGGCTTTGGGGGAAATTCTCGCTCACGCTCGGGTCAGTGGCTTCTCGCCTATCGATTATTGCAAAAAAGGTGTGGCCTCCCCGGATGGGGCGTCCCCCGCAACACACTCGCTTCTGTTATCGCAAGGCTCGACCTGATGCCGCTGACCAACATTTCCCCAAAAGCCAATAATTTGATTTCTAAATGGATACGACTGCTTGAAAATATTCAAAAAACATCAAAAATTTAACCACCTTCCAGCTACAAAATTTTTTTAGCCTATTCCAAATCTTTATATACAGAGTTTGAACAAATCAGGTCATGAAAACAAACATTGCGTCAGAACTTGTTTCATACGTAATCTTGCTCGTGGCACTGCTGGGCAGCATCATGCTGACCTTTGACCAACATGGTCTTGTGTTCTATGGATCGCTATTGGTCCTAGGCCTTATCCTCTTCATTTCGCTTATCGCGATTATTGGGATGATCCAGGACATGGAATGGAGCTGGGGGCTTTTGCTTGGGCTCTATATCCTTATTGGACTGCATTCGATATTTCTCTTTGCGGTATCCTCAATTGACATGTTCATATTCCAGCTTATCGCCGTGAGCGCCCTTATCGGCTTCTTTGTTGCCCTTATGAGCATGAAACGCTCAAATGATGGGATGGCAAAGAGTGCGATCGCCCTTGAAGAAAAGGAATCGATGAAAGAATCGAGGATCAAGCCTCCGAAGGCGCCCGTCAAGGCAAAATTCAGCCCAGGCAAATATGTCGCATCAAAGTTCGGAAACACCTTCCATGCGGCAAAGTGCGAGTGGGCAAATAACATAAAACCCGCCAATAGGGTGTGGTTTGAGTCGAAGGATGAGGCCAAGAAAGCAGGCAATAAGGCGCACGAGTGCGTTTAGGTTTTTCTGATTTTTTTGTTTGATATTGTTTTAATTTTATTTTGGTTCACTAATTTTTCTTTGGAGTTTTTTTTGTTTTTTTTAAGTGTTTTTTTCAATAAGTGTTCCACCCAATGCAAGTGTTTGATTTCATTGATAATCCCTTCAAAGCTTTATTTAGAAAAAAGAAAAGATCGGTTACTGGGGTCAGAGCATTTTCTTTGTTTGATTAGGGGTATTGCAACTTTACCCAGAAATAATTTTATGGATTATTAAAATCAGCAAAATCCGCCCGGCTTCTTTTCGCTTTCATAAGAGGAGATTGCTGCAATGGCCTGATTATGGTCAAAGAGGTGGCATCAAAGACACCATCCGCATCGTTATCGTGTTGAACGAGGACCATGTCGCCATTGAGATATCTGGATATTTTTTGCCTAAAATGCACCGGAGTTCCCAGCCCATTTTGGTGTTCGAGAAGACGTTTGTTTTTATCAATGGCAAAATAAACGACCACACTAGATATCTGTTCCTTGTCATCATACCACACATCCGCTTCTTTCCCATCAACACGAACTCTCTCGCTCACGAGCTTGTATCTTTTTGAAGAGAAGTCATACTCCTCGAATATAAATCCATTCTCGAGCTTTGTATTGCGCGACGCCGTAATGATTGGGCTACCTGGATATCTCTTGGTTGTTTCAGTGATGTTTCCTTGAGTTATGACCGTGATTTCCTCAGTATATCGCTCATACGCATCTCGCTTCTCTGGATCAAAATCAGCCTTTCCATCTCTATAAGCGATGCGCGGATATATCTCTTGCCTTGTCGTGTTGCCCATCTTTTGCTTGACAACGATCCCTACGTCATATGCATAATTGAAGGCCTCCTCCAAATTGTTGCGCCAGGCTCGCAGGGACCAGTTCTCATTTATAAGTTCCCCATTTTTTCCTTGTCTTGAGTAGTTGATAAGCGGCATGGATGGCAGAGTGCTGGGAGAAAACGTCTCATGCACCACGCTTTTGTCATGATAGGAGCGCTGTATTGAAACGGATTGAAGATCCCCATCCCTAAAATGCTCCCTTTGTAGCATGAGCTCTAGTTTTCCAGGAACCTCGAGTAGTTTAGCATCTTGGAGCTTGAATTCGAAAGCTGAGGTAGAATTTGCGTAAATCAATGCAGATAAGCCGATGATTCCACACCTAATTGGTCTCATTTGATGAGGTGGGCTTGAAGGTTTTAAATAAGTATTTGTCAAGAATAGAGTTTCGCACCAACTCTTGAATATTGATCAAAAGAAACAGACTTGACTAAGAATTATCCAGATTTTAACTCTTCCTTCTTTTCTGGCTGCGTTGTGCTATCTACTTGCTTGGAAGTTTCACTCTCGGCTGGCTTAGAATCTTCACTTTCTATTGGAGTAGGGCCTGCACCCTTAGCATCCTTGCCATCCTTCTTTCCAAAGCCAAGTTTGGTCTTCGCGCCATCAAGCTCGTTTTTCATTCTATGCAATAATCTCTTTGCCCAGACAAATTCTGTTGCAAGGATGGCCAGGGCGACTGGAATGACAATAATGGCAGGGCCAGGAAGGATAATCATGGCAACGCCTACCAGAAGTATAGTGATTCCTATGACAAAGATGACAAATCTTCTTGTTTGCTTGATAATATCATCAATCATACTTCCACAGGTAAACAATTATTCCTAATATACCTATCGATAACGCAGAATCTGCTATGTTAAAGACTGGCCATACTTGAAAATCCAAAAAATCAGTCACGTAGCCAAAGACGATGCGATCGTAGAGGTTTCCCAATGCTCCCCCCAGGACTAAAGCCACCAGATATTGGAAAAGGGGCTTTCTTTGCATTATTTTATCCAAAGAGAATAGGATGTATCCAACCACCATCAATGAAATGAAGATAAGAATGAGGGTCTGATCCTGCAGGATACTAAAACCAGCCCCGGTGTTCTTGAAATTGGTCAGATGGAAAATGTTTGGGATTACTAGAACGCTTCCCCCTAAGGCGATCTTGCTTCTGATACAGTATTTTATTGCCTGATCTAGAAGGAATATGAGCGCAACTATGCCAAAGAAAATGAGGTGATTTCTTTTCATTGGTGATACCTATGACCCGTGTTTCGATCTTTTCTTAGGAGAATAGAGGAAATTGAGATAGTTAATTTATTCGATTGGATACTAGAGATTAGGGAGTTATTAGGAGTCATTGGGTTTTACCGGGGTTATTGATTTTAGTAGAGTTGTTGGTAGGAGTTGTTTGGTTTATCAGGAATTAATGGTCTATCCTTAATCAGTAATACTTTCTTTTGGGCCTCTCGTCTTCTGAACCTCTAGCTATCGCTTCAAGGTTTGCAAGGCGCTGATTCAATGAGTCTAAAGAAGCTCGCACGGCGTCTAATTTGGATGAGATGATCTCCATGTTCTTGTTTTCAAGCTCCCTTCCCGGGTCGTATGACTGCGCCCCATATCTTGATGAGTTCTGCGAGTTATTGTTATAGTTTGAGAAGCCATTCTGGCTTGGAAATTGCTGTTGCTGCCCAAACTGCCTTCCAGCGTTTGGCATACCATTTGACATCCCGTTTTGCTGAGGATATCCAAGATTAGCGGTTGCGCTGAACTCATCTTCCTGCCCAAAATTCTGGCCTTGATTAAAACCCATAGGGTCGTTGTTGAAATCAATGTTGTTGAATGCGTCTTTTCCCGAGCCTTTTGGCAGCCCTAAATCAGAGAAATCATCGTGCTTTTTCCAGAACATGATCTTATTGAAGAATCCCATTGTGCCTCTTATTCCATTTTGGGAAGGTTTTGGTATAAAAAGGTTGTGGAATGGTAAAGTTATGAGCTGTAAAAGTCTTCTGGGGACGTTTAATTAAAAAATAAAGTTTAGCAAGCGAATAAGCGAATATAAAGCAAAGTACACTCCACATTATTGTCCCAAATATCTGTAGTTTACTGTATCTTGATACCCCTCTAAGCATATCTGCTTTTCTGAAGTATAGATGTGAGATTATAGATAATAGCCCGCTTAACAACAGGGAAAAAACTAACAGAGCATTCAATATCTTATTTTTAGTGTAAATACCTAAGAATCCTACAATTAGCATGAAAACGACCAATGAAAAATGAAGTTTATTGTGCAAAGAATAAAGCCTTTCATTCCTACTGGTCGTGTACTCCCTCTTATCCTTTTTTGCCATTCAATACAAAATCCCCACAACAACCGAAACAATATCCTCATATCGAACAGGATAATGATCTGGATTCTCATTATTATCGCCTTTAGTGATATAAAAAATCCCTTCATTATCATTACCGATCGAATGGACCCTATGCACAATGGGAACAGAAGAAGAATCCAAAGAAAATATAACAATATCTCCAACTGAAATATCTTGAGGACTTCTAGGATACACCGATAAAACAGTGGCACCAGCATCTAACAACGGATCCATTGAATTGCTATCGATCACATAGCTTGTCTGCACGCCTTCTATATCCAAAGTGACTCTAGAGGGGCTATAGCGAACTTTATCTTGAGTTATCCTATCTTTTGGATTGGGGAGTTCTGAACCAATTATCCTATCATCGCTTCTGTGCTTCGCAAGGAGTTTCATCTGCTGAGACAATAACGCAAGCTCATACTTTATCTCCAAATTCTCCAATAT
>CAZFPU010000008.1:0-21304 GCA_964521145.1 uncultured Methanosarcinales archaeon
GCTGATGTTGATTGGATCTCCATCGAGATCTACTGCAAACGTGACGTTCAGATGGAGTGGTTGGTGATTTGTCTTAAGGTTAGAGGGGAGCTGAAAGAGAATAGTTGCCGGTGTTGGAGGGGTCGTTGCGATTTCAATCATGAATTCAGTTCTATTTGTGTTGGCATACGTATCATTGATAAGAATAGTGAAATTGATGAGTTTACCTCTTGGCAGGAAATTGGTGTAATTTTGAGAGCATTGAGCATTGAGTCCAATAAGTGAATGATTGAAATAGCGCAAAGCCGTGGTCATGTTATCGATGAATTGGCAGGAAACGAGAGGAGATGTGTCGTTGATAGGTCTTGCCGAGATGTTTATGACTTCAAATATTCTAATTGAGGAATCATTTATGGTTACGTTTGCATACGGGGGAACTATATCGATCGTATAGTTTATTGAGACGTTTTCTAGAAAAGGTGTCACGTATTTATCGTTCGTCTCGAAAATTGCCGCGTATTGGATGTATCTGCCAACTGACGCTACGTCCTGACCGCCGCTATCGTTAACATACTCAGGGCTCCATGAGGGCACACTAGTGCTAAAGTTGCTTAGGTTGCCAACTCTGGTTCTCAGGGTTATGTTTGTGGATTCAGAGATGTTGTTGCCTGATTTTGCACCGAAATTATAGATTGATCTGTTTTCTAAAGTAACTGAGAAGCTTGCAGCAAAATTAGCGAGACCATTATTGTATACGAGGCTTTCATTCATGAAGAAAAGAGCCATATCATTTGCAGTGGTGTCGATTGCGCCAGCGATAATGTTTTCCCGGGAATAGCCCGCAGGAATGGTGTAGGTGAAGGCTGCGGCAAAAGCCACTGGAGGGATTTCATCTGCTATATTTGAGAGAAAGCTTCCATTCCTAAAAAACATAGCTGTATCTCCTGCGCCAGCGTCTATAGTGCAGCCCATCACATTACTGAAGTTGAAGTTTGCAGGGATCGTGTTGACGCCGGCAATGGCTGTAAAAGCAAGATCTGCGTTAAGCGTAGCCACATTATTGACAAAAGCAATGCTTCCATTGCTGATGAAAAGATAAAAGTCCTGGTTCACATCATCACGTGCAGTCACGCAAATGATATCATCGTAGCTCCATCCGCTGGGAAGTGTGTATCGGCGTATTGAGTCGTTAAAGTTTATGGGCGCCGCAAGGTTTGCCTGGGAGATATCGACGCCCATGCTACCATTGCGATAAAATACTGCTACCATGTTAGCGGGATCGTGCATTGATATGCCCATGACATCGGTTGTGTTCAAAAGCAGTGATTCCCATGCAATTTTACCAAATTGTGTATGATTCTGCCCAGAATCAAAAATTCTGGAAGTGAAATTTCCGCTTGTGTTATAGATTGTGAATGTTTGGGTGGTAGTGAAATTCAAAGTCACGTTGGATTGGGGACCAGCGCCACTCACATTCGTCCTAGACCTATTCCCTAAGCCAAATTCAGAATCCGTATTGTCCACAAAAACCAATCCATTCAATGCATAGTTATTTGCGACTCCGCTTACATTTCCAAAGGTGAAAAGCTGCGAGTGTTTTCCTTCTGTTAGGACCTTAACCTTCCACGATCCTGTTTCATTGTCACAATTATAGCCATAGGCTTTGATCCCAAAAATAGGCGTTTCTTCACCCAACAACCCATCTATTTTTTTCTCTTCATTGGAACTTGTTATAATATATACAGACGCATCATTGATCTGCTGATCCTTGTTAAGTAGAATAGTGTCGCCGCAAGTTAATTCAAAAAATCCAAGATCATCAACTGTTGCACTATCATCATCAAAAAGCTCAGAATAGGTAGTATTCAAGCCCTCTATGCTTAGATTGGCTGTGCCGCCAGTGGTAAACCTCACTTCCCATATTCCCCCAACCGTCGGATAGCTCTGCACATTGAGGATCGTGAATTCAATTTCGAAGGTTTGGTTGCTTAGGTGAGGGACAATCCATTCAATAGTATCGATCAGGCTATTGCCATTCGTATCATATGCATCAAAATCGGTGAATGGCACGCGCGTATCGTTTACGATCCATGACAAACGTATCGCTTCAAGAGGCACATCAGGAACCTGTGCAGATGCAAGCACGTTCTCATAGTGATATTCTGACGACACAGTGACGATCTTCTTGGATGCCTCCTGCATGAATTCACTTTGTTGCGGAGCGGGTGTTTCGTAGGTTACAAGAATGGAATCAGAGGCATTTTCTATCAGTAACTCAGTTCCCGACGTATTATTTTCTGTTGTTGAATCCGTTTTTTCAATAATCAATAAAGAACCAGTCGGCTGCGCATTTTCCAAAGAAATGCCATCTGATTCATTTAGATTATCATCATGTGTTGAATTTAAGTTATCATTAGTTGTTGAGCTTACATCATCACCATCCATTGAATTCAGATCGTCATTCAATGAAACTATCGATAAAGAATTTTTTGAGATATTGTCTTGGTTTTGCACTATTGTTCTTTCCTGAATTTCAGCCTGCCTTAGCAATTCCTCCAAACGATCGCCTAAGCGCTCTCTTTGGGCACCTTCAAGCTCTTTTTCCAATTCCGTCTGCAATTGCTCTATCTCGAAATCAGATTGGTATTTTTCCAAACTGACAATGGAATCATCTTGTTTAATGGAAATATCGGTTGCACTAAGTTCCAACGTCTCATTGCCTTCGATCGTTTCAACCCGGATGTTGAATGCTCCTTCTAAAATAGGGATAGAGATATTTTGCTCATCAATATTCACGCTAACCTCTGTCTCCCATTTCACCGGAACACCGACTCGTGCGCCTATTTGCCTTGTCTCTTCATCCATCAATTCATTGACGACAGTTATGGCTATCAAATCAGTGAATAGCTCTTCATCGCCAGAAATTATTTTGAAAAAGGCAAAGCGCATGCCAGAAAAACCAGGATCGGGAGTCAGATATGCCTTGCTTCCATTTGTTTCTATTTGGAGCGTTTCGATAGGAAAAGACTCAACTTCAAATGATTCTTGAGGATTATGCATGCATATAGAATCAAAATCGATAATTGTAGTGGTATTCGCAAGCATGGTTATGTTTACAAGCGCAGAGCAGTCAATCGATTGTTTATAATCAAAAAATGTAGAAATGCTCAATATCGCAATTATTGAGTCGTTGGAAGTGGATGCATTGATTTTGATTTCATTTAAGCCCGTGATATTCTGATCAGGCACTATCTGCAGGGTTTGATCCATGATTTCTACCGACTCAAAAATATTTGAATCGTAATCTAGGATCGAAAAGGAAAGAGCCTGCCCATCAAAAGATCTGCAAAACTCTCCCAATCCAATCTCATGCGTCTGGTTATTTGTTAGCTTGAAGTCGGGGAAATTGCAGTGGATGGGATGGATGCTTGTTTCATTGCCTGCCGTTTCATTATTGAATGATTCATTTAGGGGGATTGATTCATTTTGCCCAATCGGAGTTGTTTCATTCGCGCGCGTTTCATTGATAATTTCATCAATAAAAACGACAGGCAGTGATTGCCATTCTGAAAAAATGACCGGTGAGTTCGGCTGCGTCGTGTTCATGTAGAGCAGGCGAGCGGCAATCGTGTTGCTTGCTGAAGCGGAATACCTTCCCTGATACAAATACAAAGTTTCATTCCAGGAACTTCCAGTGGGATTGAGATCAAGCAATTCGCAAATTTCCAAAGCCCCATAACAGAGCATGCTGCTCTCCTGAGTATCTACACCAATGATTTCCCATTGCGTGGAGAGGAACCGATCATCGACCAAATCCTCGAAATTGGCACGAATTTCCAAATCAACTACGCCAGAGCTGTTTTCAATGCCATTGTTATCAGGATCGTACAATTCATTGGCTCCATAAAACAATTCAATCTGAAGGATATCCGAATCAGAGCCGATGATCTCCCCCAGATAAGGCTCAAATCCAAAAACCAAGATGATCAGGGCAGCAATGATGAATAACGGATGCTCCCTGGACAATTCGCGAAGCGAGAGGATAGGGAAGCGTAATCGTTTCCTATGGCTTCCTTTTCCTGATTTATTATTGTTCATCGTTTATTGGTTGCGTGACACAGATCTTTTTTTGTGATATACCGTCCAGATGACCCGAGGATCCCTTGCAAGCAGCTTCCCGATATCGGTGAAGCGCATATGCAGATGATCCTTTAGATAGCTGGCAATTGTCTGCAATGGTCCCTTGGTTTTATCCGCAAAAATAGAGATTGGCAGGGAAATGCTTGGATCAGAAACGGATAATTGCGTTGAAACTTTTTTTATCGCATGATGGTAGGTTGTCCACACAACTCGGTCATCTTTTTTGAGCAATAAGGCAATTTCATGGAATGTCAGATTGTTTTCTTCTTTGAGGTATTTTGTCAGCGCTTCAACAATGCCAAGATCTGGTTGGGTAAAAATAGAGGAGGGTATTGTCAATGAAGGCTGCTCTTGCTCTTCTTTTTTTAGCAGTTCAAGCGCTTCTTCGAATTTCAGATGATGTTTTTCGCTTAGTGAAGCGATCAGAATTTTGAGCGCCTGCACATCAGCCTTAAGCCTGGAAGAATCAGAGATACTGGCTGCAAGGTGCTCCTTCATGAATTAATGGAATACCACACTGAGGGTATGCTTTTCCACATTCGGATATCTTTTATTTATAAATATTATGATTTTTTTCATATTTTAAGCTATTTTAACAAATTTTATAATAATTTTTACCTATTTTGAATTACTAAGCTAAGAAATATTTCATTTTTTATAATAAATTTTAATATTAAATTATACTAAGTTTTTAAAGATTATACTATTTTATATTGTTTTTACATATTTTAGAGGGTCATTCTCCTCCCCTAAAGGGAGTTGGGGCTTCCCGATTATTAAAAAAAGGCAATATGAACTGTCAAGAACCACCGGTGAAACACCAGTGGCATGATACGCCAACCCCATAGCGAGTGGTTCTTGAGCATCGAGATGCGGACGTGCTTCGTTGCACTCCGCACGCCTCTCAACGGAATTCCACTCGATTGGTTTATGGTAATCTAACACTCCAAGAGATGGTGGAATTCCGATGTTTCAAATGAGGCCTAACCATTGGGTCCAAGTCCGTAATAACAATCTGTTACCCAAAGAAGAGGTAAGATTACTGAATGATCAACCTAAAGGTCGGGGAATTAAGCCCGAGGAATATTAATAACCAATATTTAAATATCTGGCAAATGCAACGCACCCTATGAACCTAAAACTCAAAACGATCGCCATAACAGAACTCATCATCATTCTTGTTTTAGCAACAGTCATCTGTTTTCAATTGATCATCAATAACGGATCCAGAACAACTGCTGGGCAAGAGCAATCATATCCCTTGCTCTCAAAAAAGATAGAATCAGGAGCTTTGCCAGAAAAAAGCTATGCAGTCACCAATTTTGCGCCGCTTCGCGCCGATCTTGAAGTGTACATCGCACAAAGCGGCAACAATATTTCTGTATACGTAGAAAATCTAAGGAACGGGGCATATATGGGAATCGACGAGCGCGCTGGATTCACTCCAGCAAGCCTAAGCAAGATCCCATTGGCAATCCTCATCATGAAGAAAGTCGAAGCGGGCCAACTTAAGCTAGATACTCCTCTTGAGATCCAGGAGAGCGACAAACGCGATACGTTTGGCACATTATATCAAACCAAGGAAAAGACCTTGCCATTGGATATTGTCCTGGAAAAATTGCTTCGCGAGTCGGATAACACGGCACTCAACGTGCTCTTGCATTATGTAAGCTCTGAGGACATCGATTTCATCCAGGATTATTATGGACTTGATATCAGGCTTGATTTCCCAGAATACGAACAACAGAACCGAAGCCATACAATCTCTGCTAAAAGCCTCTCATCGCTCTTCCTGAGCCTCTATTACTCAACAGTGCTCGAAGCGCGATCTTCTTCATACCTTCTTTCCCTTATGCAGGACACGGCATTTGATGTCGAGGAACTAGCGCAGCTTCCTGAAAATGTGAAGATATCCCATAAATTTGGACAATACGAGCTCAACGATACGGTGCTCTTCCACGACTGCGGCATCATGTACATAGACGAAGGCAGGTTTTTCTATTGCATCATGACCAAAGGAGAAAACATGGATTCTCTGCTCAAAGACACCCAAGTAATTGTCAACCATATCTATCAATACATCGATTTCACCAGGGGCAAGAATGAGGCGTTCAGGGAATAAAATGGGCTGCCAACTGACAAAAAAAATTGCGTAACCACTATCAGTTATTTTTTATTGTCCAGTGAGGGGCTTGCATGAAATTTTTTTCTTAAAGGGTCGGTAATGGGTTGAAACTGTCGGAATGCCAAATTGATTTCATGAGCGATTGACTGCGAAGTTAGCATAGGGAATTTCGTTGAGAGACGCAAGCGAACATGAGCGTTCGCAATCCAATGCTCAAAAAACATCGGTTTTTGAGAGGTATCATTGGTCAAAAAACTGATGGACATTCCAAAGTAACTGAGGCAAAAGCAAAAAGAAAGGGAAAAACCTTTTCAGGGAAACCCCGACCAGGATATCATCGGAAATGAGATCATATTGATGCGATCGCCAATGGCAACGCCCACGTTGGCGTTATGCCCTATGGATTTTCATTTTCTTAAAAGATTGAAAGCGCAACCTGTTATTGCTCGATATGCTAAAGGATCAGAGGGTTACTTCCTCGAGATCATCTTATGCAATTCCAGGCATTGAGAATAATACTGCTGCTTTGCTTCTTTTGGCAATCCCTGGTAGATCTTGTGGATCTGCGGATACAATTTTGCCGCGTGCTGTTTTTGATGGACCTGCACAAGCATCTCCGCTTCCCCTAAGAGCTGCTGCAACTGCGCCTGATCTCTTGAAGTCGAAACAAGATCGAGGTCAAATCCATACTCTACCTCATCTTGCTGATTTTGTGTTCTATTATTCATGGAAGACTGATCGTAGTTTGAAAATCTTTCCGAACTTTGGCTCTTTACTCTCGACATGGTGAGTCCTCTCCTAATTCCTCGCATGGAAGCGTATTCCTTCACGAAAACAGCATAGTAAAGCAACATCGAGACAATGGTCAATACGCCAACCCAAACCAATAGCGATTGGAATTTTGAAAGTCCTAAACTAGTTATGGGGAATACGGAAAATCCGGTGAATGAACTCTTGTCTCCAAGGGCAGCATCGGGGTTTCTAAGAACCACTGTTTTTGCGTTCTTGAGTTCCTCAAGGTCAATTCGCTTATCAACCGAATAGATTATTTCTTCCCCTTGGTAGTTGAACTGCAAAAATCCGAACTTGATTATCGGATCCTCGTTAAGGATCTCATAATCTTGCCTAGCAAAGGTCAATTCTGATGCATGAGATGCTATCTTCTTTGGAATGATCTCTACCACAATCACATCCTTAAGCTCCTCTGCCTTGGTGTAACTCACGCGCTTGGTTATGAACGTCTGCTCCTTGGTGGACCCATCGACATTCTCAACAGTGATGATCTGCGCCTGCGATTCCACTTTGAAATCCTCGCGATCCTTCTCATTGTGCGCGATATATTCGTCAGTCTCTTCCTTTTTGAGCCCAAGATCCTTCACGCTTTCTTGTGCGGCTATTCTCACGTCTTCTTTTGCCGTTGATTGGGTGATGGTTGTTTGCTCGGCAAGCGTTGCCATCCGAGGAGTTGTCTTTCGCAGTTTTTGTATCTCTGTATCGATCGATTTTATCTTGGCATCAAGTTCTGGCTCAGTTGCGTATGCGTCCTTGAATGCCTGCAGTTGCGTCTTGAAATTAGCAAGAGCAACATCTGCATTCCTTAGTTTTGATTTGATGCCAAACTTATCCAAAAGCGCCTGCTGCTCCTCAGGAAGTTTGTTTGCATCTTCAATGTTCTTTTGCACGTCAATTATGTATTTATCGACCTCCTTGATCTTCGCATCGACTTTTGGATGCAGTATTGGAGACAAGACCTGCGGCGCTTCCTGCGCCTCATTTTCCTCGGCAGTCTGCGTGATCGAGGCGAATCTGCCAAGTGAGGTTGCGAATGTTTCAGATGACAAAGGACCTTCATTTCCCGCAAGATCCACAGCAGCCACACGATAGAAATAAGTCACTTTATCAAGCGTTGATTTATCAGAGAATGCCTGTGTCTTGTTTGCCTTTGCATAAAAGTCAACATAATTCACGCCAGATGCAGTTGTTCGATAGATATTGTAGTAATCGACATCTTCTCCATCGTAATACCAGTTGATCTTTACTGATCCTTCGCTCAAAGCGGTCGCCTTTATGCTCGTTGGCTGAGGTGGCTTTGTAGTGTCTACAATGAATAAGTTGCTATTGGTTATCTTGGTCCCGGTGTTGCTCTCCGCATCCACTCCACTGAAAAAGAATGTTCCAACCTTGTTATTATCAAGCGGCGTCACCACGAGATAGCCTTGCCATTCGGTTCCTGAGCCAGTAAGGGAAATCTTGATCATCTCTGTTGGCTTGTCGTTATAGGTATACTGCAAAGTTGGCGCGTTTGGCAATTCTTTTGAAGTTGTGACAAAGACTTCAATGATCCCTTCCTTGACTGGGCTTGGATCTTTTAGTTTGATCTTTGCGCTCGGCACATTCTCAACGCTAAATTCGATGATCGCCTTTTGAGGTGACACTTTGCCAGATGGATCCCTGCATAAGACATAGTACTTGTAGTTGCCTGAATTCACTCCAGATAGCGTGTGTGTATGATTCTTCGCTCCCGTAAGCAAAAAGACGTTTGCCAGGGCCTCATAGGAATTATCAGAACTATCGAAACGGCATGTCGAGTCGATGTCAGTTGAAACTATCATTGCAATAGTGCTACTTTTCACGCTTCCTGAGGGGCTTGCCGATAAAATGCGCGGGCCTGCAGCAGTAACCGTCCCTGTCTTGTTGAAGGTTGCCTGCACGTTGTTGCTTGAATCACGAGCTATTGCATATACAGAGTAGGATCCAACCTGTTGCGGGGTGACCTGCCATGCCAATGAATACATGCTGAATTGGAAGCTGGTGTCAAAGAAGTTCACACTTGTTACAGTGGAATCAAGATTTGTGTAAGAAAAGCTAAGGCTTCCATTGAATCCAGGAGCCGCGAGCAAGCTTAGGTTCATGATTGCAGACTGTCCTTGTGTTAATGGCTCAGGCGCGCTGATAAGCATCGTTGCCGCACTCGCAAGTGATATCATGAAAAGCAGCTGCACAATTCCAAGAAGAGCTAATTTGTATCTCATTTGAGAAACTCCTCCAAGACGTGCTTTTCTTTTTCAACGTACTCTTCAATTGCCTTTTCGAGAAATTTGCCTAAGGGGATCTTTTTTAGCGTGGCGATTATCTTTGCCTGCGAATGTACTTTGTCGTTAAGTCCTATGTTTACTTTTTTGGTCATGTAATTGAAACTTGAAATTTATTTTTGATAGGGCTTAGTGGGAAATGAAGGTTAGCGCCCAAAGGTCGAGCATATTGAGTGTTATAGATCAATCGACAAGGGGGTTGTCCCACCCGGGGAATGTCGATTATTGAACTGTACATCGAATGCGAGAAGGCGCTAACCCGAGCAAAGCGAGATTTCCCAATAAGCCCGAAGCGGATAATTTCAGGAACTAACTTTTCAAAAGCTAGGATAGTTAGGCTCGCCCAATGCGGCTCGCACTTATTGCTATTTCCCATTCTAAGAACTCGCCCGCAATACTGGGCGAGATTCAATACTATTTTTCGCAGAATTTGGCAGGGGTTTTTTGAAGAAATGGGGAGTTCGACTCCTGTTTTTTTACCAACCTGCCCTCTAGAAGAAAGCCAATTTTTGCACCTTTGTGCCAGTCTAGTATACATATCTCTACGAAAATAGTTTTCTAATTTAAATACTTTACTGTTTTTAGTTATAAAAATGATAAAAATAGTTTTATTATAATTATAATAAATAGAAAAAATAGAGGCTTTATTTATAAATGAATTTTTTGTGCACGGTAAACTTGTGGCTAACTAGCTCGGAAAAAAGGATGAAAAATTGTGGAAAAATGGATGCTGGAGCAACAACCTTTATAAATCAGAACATGCTCAAATCCATTGGTTTGTGGAAAAATAGGGGTGTTATATGAAAAGGGTAATTGGCATAAGCGTAGCGGTTATAGCGTTTCTTCTGTTTTCAGTGATCGCATATGCAACAACCATCTTTGTTTCCGATGATCCGGTCATACTATACAATTCTTTAGGAAATTATTATTTCAAATTAGGGGATAGCTCAAAAGCAAAAGAGTTCTTTGAGAAAGCACTGACCTTAGACCCAAACAACGCGAAGGCATCACATAATCTTGGAGTGATCTATTATGTGCAAAAGGATCTTGCGAGCGCCAAACACTATTTTGAGCAGGCGATCCTTTTTGATGCAAACTATGAAAAGGCGCACTATTCGATGGCTTTAGTATTGATCGATGAGTCCGATCTTGAAAATGCGCTCACGCACCTGCAAAAAGTTGCTCAAATAAATCCAAAGAATGTGAATGCCCAGTTCGATCTTGCCGTTGTGCATGTTGAGCTTTTTAGGAAAAAGGAGATCAGTGATCAACTGCTATCTTCTGATCTTGAACTACTAATAAAGGGAATTGAGCATTACAATACTGTGCTCGCATTGAATGAGAATTTTCCCGACGCAAGATCGAATCGCGATATCGTGATGCAAGTGCTCAAGGACTACGAGCAGCAGATAATGCAACAGTAACTAATGCTAAAAACCAATGCCAATATATTTTTTCTGGCTATTTTTTCTAAATGAAAATAATATAACACTCAAATGAGTAGCGATGCCACACTAATAGAAGAAAGGCAATTGGCTAGATCGACCCCAGTGCACGCAATACGATTAGCAATAATTGTGCAACTCATTCTTGTTTTTTCAGTCTTAGTGTATTCTCTTGAATCAGAGGAGAAGCTAGATAAAATGCTTAAAGAGGATCTGGTGCGTGGTGCGATCCAAAAACCCATTGTCAATGAGATGGACTTCAAGCAACATATAGAATCTCTAGTGGATGAAATGCACGCAAGCCATGCCAATTTCCTGCTAGGAGTCGATGAAGTGCTTCTTGTCAAGGAGGATCTGAAGTTTTCAAATGATAGTAATAATTGCGAAACCCCGCATGTCTTAGGAGCCCTTGCAGAGAATGACATCATCATAAAAGACAGCGGGAAAGAAATGAATGCCCATATATTCTATCATGAGTGGGCCATAATGTCTACAAGCAGATCTCCAACGATCAGAAAAAAGAATGGGAAGACATGTATCGCAGCGAGAGGGGGTTTGTCTCAAGATACGCAAGCCTTAGCGTCAAGGAATATTTCGCAGAGAACTTTGGATGCTATTTCTTTGATTTTGAGGGATGCAAGAAGAGGATGAACAGCGATGCAATAAGCGCGATGCAAGCTTTGGTAAATTAGATAGGCTGAATTGTGATTTTTTGAAATCAAAAAAATAATAGAGATTACACATTCTCCAAGCTCTTGCTCAATTGATGTTTCTTGGAATAATGATTGAAAAGATCGACAAGGCCATTATAGACTCGCGCGTAGGTGTTGTTCTGCTGGATCTTTGTCATCAAGGGAGCTTTCTTTGATAATGCCTTTACCTTGTCGCTATAGGAACGCTCAACTTGCATGATCTCGCTATCCTTGCCTTCAATAAGGCCGTGCGTTCGCATGTAATATTGATAGATATCAACGAGCGCATTGTAGAGTGACCCAAGTCCTTTATCTGACTCATTCACGACCTTCATATAAGGCATGCCAAGCTCCTTTATGTCTTCAAGCAGATCATCCTCTTCAGGAGAAGTGTCCTTGTCGCGATTATCTTCTATGTATTGCAGCTCCTTTTTGATGGATAGATATTCAGGATATTCCTTGCATGCCTTTTGCAGATTCTTGCTCTCGAGTATCACAATGATCTTATCTAGGATCTCATTGGTCATGTGGCTCAGATTCATCTTGCTCTCTCTCTTTTTCCTGATAAGCGATAAGTCTTCAAAGATGGTGTTTATCTCGGTATAGAGGTCCTTGTTGTCATCGAACTCGTGTTTTTTCGCAAGGTCCATGATGGTATCCTTAAGTTTGGCCTCCATGTCATGCAGCATCTCGTTTTCCTGTCTGATCAGTTGCAGTAGCTCCCGTATATGGGTCTTCTTTAGATGGCGCACTTTCTTTATGTATTGATACTCATGGAATTCTATGTAACGTATAAGATACGCGACTGCAAAAGGTATACCTGCAAAAGCCCCGATGGGTATAAAACTAAAATAGATCATCTTCTTGTAATCGTTGCTGAAGATATAGATATAGAAGATGGCCGCAAGAGTGATAAAGGATGTGTTGAGCACGAATTTATAGAGCTTTCTTCTCTTAGGCCGATATTTTCTTATTTCTTCTTGATATTCCTCGAACGGCAATTTCCTAAGTTTTCTTATCTTGTATTGGTCATATACGATGGTGAGCATGTTGATTATCAGGATTATTAGAAGCAAAAGCCAGGGGAAACTTCTGGGTAACTTGATTATTCCGGGGATTTCAAGAAATGGCGCTTTGGTGAACTCTTTTTCCTGGCAGACCTTGCAAGGCCCTCCGCAATCAACCCCCGTCTCTCCTTGGTTTTGCAAACCATCAAAACAGCTTTGGATGAGACAGGGCTCACAAGGCCCTCCGCAATCAACTCCCGTCTCTCCACCATTTTGCAGTCCATCAAAACAAGTAGGCTGATACTCGCACTGTTCGAGCGAGATGGGCTTGTCGCGCTGGGTATTGCATCTATTTAGATCAAGACAATTTCTGCTTCGAAGTCCATCAAGGCTGCATGCGCTCCAATCACTACATTCCCATCGCTCCTCGCATTGAAATAATGGTGCTTGAGATGCCCCGCTCGCAATTGAAGAGACTCCTGTCGAGGTAGAGCTCGTGGTCGCTGATTGACCTCCTTCGCCTGAAGTGCTGCTCTCGCCCCCGCTATCAGTACTTGGAAGATCTGGGCATACGCCACAATCCCCCGGACAAGTCGCGCAGGTCTCTGAGCTTCCGCAGCTATCATCACCGCAGAATGGACCTCGTACGATTCGAAAAGAGACGATCTCGAAATCATAGAACTCACCATCAAAAACAGTGAAGTTGATCGTATAGTTCCCTATTTGGCCAATTGTTGGAATAAATGACACGATCCCAGTCGATGAATCAATTGAAAATAAAGCCGTGACTGCATTAAAACTAAGAGCACTAAGATCAGGATCCGTTGCATCAACATCCAAAAAGAACGCTTCTCCTTCCACTGCGATCTGAGGACCAATGGGTGAGAGCACAGGCGCTTCATTGGTATCGATTATTTCGAAATTGATGATAGCGCTATCACTAAGCCCGAAGCTGTCGTTACAAGTAAAGTGAATCGAATGATTCCCAACAAGGCTTTGGTTGAACCCTGAAACGTTGATAATTCCAGTGCTGTTGTCTATGGCAAACCCAGTAAAATTCTCAGTGTATACTGTAGGATCCAGAGGATCGAGGTCCGTGCAGTTCACATCATAAAAGAATGCATTGCTTTGGTTGATCGAAAAGTTCGTGAGTGGTGGATTAAAAAATGGCGCATTCGTGCCAAGGATTCGAACAACCCCCAGTGCTTCTCCAATGCTTCTTGGATGCTTGATCATTTCCTGAGGGATTATCAGAAGAAACATAAATACAAAAAGCAGGCAAAATACAAGCAATGCCTTTGTAGGGATAGTAGCGGGTTTCATGCTTTGCAGTCCAAGTCGTTTGCGTCTATCTTCTTGTCGCAGTCGTTGTCAATTAGATCAAAACAGTTCTCTTTAGGGTATGAGGATCTGAATTTCCAGGTCCTATCAAAAGTACAAAAGGCGTTCTTTTTCTTGCCTTGTGAATAGCTGATGTTCAATGCGTACTCAGGACCAGCTTGCGCGCATAGCACATGAAGGGTCTCATCGCACCTTTGCCAGGTATGGTCGTTGCAGTAAAGCTCCTGCGATGACGGATCGAGCGATCCTGAATCCACGCAGATGCCTTGTATAGTTACGCAATCTGTCTGCTGATCACAACATGCTCTTGTTGCGAAATCACTTTGGATTATGTAATACTCATGCGCGTCATCCCCACAGCACGCGTTCGATGTTGCATTGGCATCAAAGTACATGCCACTATCAGAGGGGGTGCTGTCGTTGTGACATCCCAAGCAGATCTCTTGGGAGATCTCTGCATGCATGCAAAGGCCATTTGATGTGCAAAAATTGCCGACCTTGCATTCAGTTGAGTCGCATGTGTTTCTTTGTTGATGTGCGCACCTATTGTCAATACAGGATTCCTGCGAACATTCATTTTGCGAGCAATCCAAAATGTCCATGCAACAAAGCCCATTTCCTGCGCAGTCGGGATCTTTGCAGTCAGGCAGCGCATCACAGTCGTTGTCTATCCCATCCTCGCACATCGTCTCATTCATCTCCTGCGGCTGCACAAGCATTCTTTCAAGAGCACACAGGTCACAGGCATCTCCTCTGCCATCGCCATCGGTATCTGCCTGATCGCTATTGCCAGCACCTGGACAATTGTCGATGCTTTCACAGATGCCATCGGAATCCTCATCAGCACAGCAGTTTCCAAATCCAAGGAATTCCTGCAAAAAGATGCACTGCTGGCTAAAGGCACTGCACTCCTTTTGATCGCACGCATTCAAGAGACCATACCCACAGTACTTACAAAGGCTGCATTGGGGATCCAGAAGATCGGTTCGGCCATCATCATTATCATCAATGCCATTTAAGCATTCTTCGACATCGCATTTATCCTCTACCCCGTTTTTATTGCTATCAATTTCATACACATCCTCACAGATACATGCATTGCATGCGCCATTCTCACAGCCAGCTGAGTAGCTCTGCCTATATTCTATCCAATCTCCCTCGATACAGACCCCAGGGCTGGCGGGGCATTCACAAAAGCAGTCGCTCATTTTTATGTCGTTTTGAAACCCATCATCTTGCCAAGCACAGGTATCACAGGTATCAAAGCGTTCATAGAGACTTCCATCAACGCAACTAAGGCCTCTGCTCCCAACCCCTTTCTCGCACTGCTCATCACAATTTACTAAGCCATCACCGCAATGCAGGTTGCAGTTTTCGCAGTATATCTCGCTGTCTGTGTCGCTTCTGATATCCGCAGGACAGCTGCATTGGCCGCACGTTTCTGCCATATCATAGGTTCTGCTTGTATAGTCGCACAGGGTTGAGAGCCTGCATATAGAGTCGCCTTCGCATGCCTCGCCTTCTTCGATGATCCCGTTATTGCACGAGGAGGTTGTCCCATTGAAACTAAATGAGGAAAATTCAAACCGGCTAAAATTGAAATTCACCGGTTGGCTCTTTAGTGATAGTATGAATACAGTATCCTTATCGGATACAAAACTACAAGCAGGCAAAAGAGTTTTTGCGACGTAAGCGACATATTCGTAGCTTCCACTTGAGATGGTTGGCCTAACCGTTTTTGATTGCTTGTATATGCCCTCAGAAGTGGTCGCATATGTCTGCGTTCCTACATAGTTTCCATTCACCAAAGTATCAATATCAAATACGACGTCTTTCATGAGGGTGTTGTATTTGTCATAAACTTCCACTACAAATTTCATGGTGTCGTTGTCAGAATATCTTGACTTATCGAATCGAATGTCGATTCTGGCTGGGCAATTGTCAGAAAAGCAGTCCTCAAGGCAACTGAATTCCTCTCCTTTTTCGCAATTGTTATTTCCACAGATTGATTGCGAAGCGATGCAGGAGCATTTCTCAAGATCGCAGGTGCTGCTTTCGGGACAACCCGACCCATCCTGATTGCAGGTTGCGCCGCAGGAACCCTTGACGCATATCTTTTGAAAGGGTGTGTATTGGCATTGACAATTTTCATCGCAGCTTCCCAGGTCGTAGCGAATCCCTGTTTTCGTGTCAAAGCATTGCATGAATTCATTGCAGTATGGATTGAAAATGGTATTTGGATACTCGCACATCTCCTTCCAGTCATCATCATTTTTTTCCTGGATGATTCCATCGCCGCAATAGGATTTTTGCCTGCAGTCGCACAAGGTCAGATCACAGATCAGGCCAACTGGGCAATCCTCATTTAATTTGCATTCGGCACCGCAAAAACCAGGCTCGCACGTGTAACTAAAGGAGTCTTCAGCGCAGATACATCCCTGATTGCAGGAGCCAAACCGATCTCGGCCCCCAAGCTTTGCACCCAGGCATTGCTGCGTCGATTGCGGGCAATATTGGTTATCCTGCGTGTAGGGGGCTTCGCATTGCTCACCACTATCGAAATTATCGTTGCCGCAGTTGAGCGAAGAGAGGCACAATCCATTAGAGACGTAATCAGTTTGCAGAGTACAGCATGCCGAAGTCTTGTCTTCTCCTTCTATAAAATATTCATGAAGATCGTCTCCGCAGCAATTATCTTGCCATTCGAAGCCACACTGCTTGCAGAATGCACTGCTATTATCAAGATCAAACCACTGCGAGTTGCTGCAATAATAACCATCTTTGAGGTATTCATTGTCCTCGAAGAGATAGCAGCCTTGCTGGAATTCAGACTGGGTATTGGGCATGACGCAGCTGCTTTTATCATTGGTACAAAAATCATAGAATACAACATTAGTTGCTCCATCAGTTGTGTAGGTGAATCTGGTAGGATGGGATCCTTCCTCGTGATCATCCCCGCAGCACACAAGGCCACTCCATCGGTCATTGCCAAGGCATTGCACGCAGTATTCTTCATCAAGATCCTTCCAAAACCCTTTTTCACAATATGCAGTGACTATCTCCTGCGTCTCAAGTTTTAGAGTATGGCATCCCTGCGCATAGCACTCTTCATTATATGAGCAGCTATCTTGGGCACAGCATACTTCTCCAAATCGCGATTGGGTCTTGCAGATCGAGCCTGCGCACATCGCATTCTCTTCATCACTGTCATCACCGCAACAAAATCCATTTTCTCTGCTATCCGCGGTATCTATTCCAAAAGAGCAGCTGCTTTCCACGCAATCATGCCAGCTGTTTTGAGAGATTGTGCAGAGATTCTGCGATACATCTGGATCAACCCAGAGGCTTGTTCCATTAAGATACATGCATGTTTCAGGCTGCCCATCCAAATTGACATCGGTTGTGGAAAATGTCTCCATGCATTGCCCTTGGAAAACACATTGGCCTTTGCGACAGCACGCAACGTCGTCAGTTTGCTCACCGCACACTGAAGAGTCCGAGCATGCGCGCACCACCATTTGGGTAAGTCCTTCTCTATATCCTGGCTTGGGATCACAAGGAGGGCCTTGCCGATATTGGGTGACCAAGACCCCATCAATAACGATATCAGTTATGCAGCTTTCATAGCATAAGACATCTTCTTGAAGCGATGAGATCGCCTCGACTTGGCGCTGATACGATATGTTTTGGCAAAAGCCAGGCTGATCGAAGCTAGCTGAGCATAGCGAATGCTGCAGTAACCTTTGCGAACAGGCGCTTAGTCCATTGATCACGTATTCATAACGATCGTTGCTTGAGACATAATTTCCCCGAAGATCAAAAATGTCTGCGCTTCCTTTAATGAGCAGGATAGGAAGCTGAGCTTGCGTGATAGAATCTCTTATTTTCTCGTCGGGATTACTTCTCTTTTCCTGTGTTGTTAGAGTAAAGGCAGGAAATTGAAGCAAGACCTGATCCATTGTCATGGCGCAGTCATCGTACTGATAATAGAATTCGACAGTTGCATGCTTGAATCGAGGATAGAATGAGGTAGTGCTCTTGATGCCTTGCGTCTGCAGCATAGACTCTATCTGGATGACCTCTTTGATCGATTCCTCAGGCATTACCTCTTGGTTGCCAAACTGCAAAAGAAGAATGAATGCAAGTAAGCTAAATATGCCTATGCCTGCGATTATTATCCTCTTTTTTTCCATCTATGTCAGCTCCACATAAAAGTAATATGCCGTTGAACTTTGCCAGCCGGCCTGCCCATTTTCAGGCACGATCATCTGGAAGTCATACGTACTGTTGTCGAAGCCGTATAAGTCCTGCTCGAGCGGGGATGCATATATAATCTTGCCGTTTGTAAGATTCGTGCCATCATAGAGCACTACTTCTTCAAAGCTTGTTGCCTGGCTCGTGCTGTTTACATACGTGTGCACTGAAAAGCAGGTGTTTGCCAGTATTTGCCTTGTTCCCGCATAAAATTCCCGGTGCGTTTGCGTGCTGAAGGTCTTGGTTATGTTATCATCTCTATTTGAATGGTTGATCGCAAATTCCTCCAAGGAGATATGCGTTGCGTTCGAACAATTGATGCCGGTCCAGTTGATAGTTTGTTGGGATCTTGTAGCATACACTTCTCCCATGAACTGTGTCAGGCTCCAATCAAAGAGCTTATTGTCTTGCGCATCATCGAGGCTAAGCGAGCCGCTTACATTACCAACATACGCTTTCCACCGTGTGTTTTGAGTGGTCGCGTTGAGCCGAATTGTCGCGATCGATCCTCCTGAGGTATTAAGCAAAGTGCCTCCTACGCTTTGTTTTGTTTCATTGGCGATGACCGTTATCGTTGGGCCGGTAGGCACTGCATAAGCTATTGAGAGTGCACTAAGTAGCACGATGATTAGGAAAATCGAGTACATTATTTTATTTTTGAAATGTCTACTGCTTGTTTGCATTTTTTCTTTTGGTCTTTATTCTGCTGTATACGGTCCAGATCGTCCGTGCGTCCTTGTTTAAGAGCAGGGCAATTTTGCAAAGGCGCATATTGCATTCTTCTTTGAGATATCTTGTAAGCGATTCGAGCATGCTGAATTCACGATCAGAAAAGACAGAGGTAGGAATCGAATGGGTGGATTCAGTTGGTAATGCTACGCACCCAGATTTTTGGGCATTGGAATACGCATCCCAGATCGTCCTATCATCTCTATTAAGCAGCCTTGCGATATCACAGAACCTAAGGTTTTTTGTCTCCTTGAGGAATTTGGTTGCTGCTTCCAAAGAACTTAGCCCATTTGAGAAAACTGAAAGGGGGATGCTGATAATTTCATTTGAAATTAAAACTGTTTGCGCATTACTTGCTATGTAAGTGTTTTCCTCGCAAAAAAAAGGATCCTGGGTTTCGTTACTTGCTATGTAAGTATTTGGATCCATTTTTTTTGAGGTTTTGTTTTTATTGTTGTTTTTAGCTAAGCTCGACGTAGAAATAATATCCTGTGGAGCTTGAGAAACCAGGGGCTCCGCTTTCAGGAACAATCATCTGGAAGTCGTAGGTTTCATTGGTTCCCAAGAGTGTGTAACCATTCGCATCCTGATAGATGAAGCTTGCATAGATCAAGTTCCCGCTGGTCTTGTTCAAGGCGCCATCGTAGAGCAGGATCTCGGTGAAATTGGCGTTATCGCTATCGGTGAATGCCTGAACCACATCACGCTGACGGGTTTGCGCTGAAAAGCACTCATTCTTGCCTACCCGTATAGAACCAATCGTCATCGCTGAATGATTGTAGGAAAAGAATGTTGCAGATACGTTATCACTTGGGCCAGTATGACTTAGGAATTTGTTCTCATTGTGCTCGGGCGTTCTGTTCGAGTTGACCCTGCCAGCGGATGCATTGTAATAACCATCGCCGATCCAGGTGCAGTTGATGCCCGTCCAGTTAATATTGAGCGCTCTTGATGCATAAACTTCCCCAGAGACCGTGGTCAGGGTCCATGCGAAGATAGTGTTGGTGCTCGCATCATCTAGGGTCAGAGTACCAGTGACGTTTCCTACGTAGGCTTTCCATTTGGTATTTTGTTGGGTTCCAGTAAGTGTTGTAGTAAAAATGTACCCACCTGGGCTTATGGTGCCATTGATAGTAGAACTGACTAAGGTCCCAGGAGTATTACCAGCAGTTGAGTTACTAAGAACAGTGACTGAAGGTCCAGACGGAACCGCATACACAGCCGACAAAGAACCCAGAACCAAGATAATCAAGAATAATATAACTGTGCTCACTTTTTGTATTCTATTTTCCTTCACGTTTACCTGCAATCTCGTTTTCATTAGGGTATTAGAGCTACCACTACATTCGTTACATCCTTCGGATAATCCTAGAAAAGAAAAAATCAGCCTTCTTTTCCGATCACCTTTCACTTACACTATCTTTCGTTTGCTTTCACTTGCTGACATTTGCGCTTGTAACTTCATGCAATCTTTCTAGAGCTCACCTCCTTCGTTTCTTAGTAATGCCATCTTCTCGATATTTTTCTCGTTGATTATGATAGTTCCAAGCCGACCTGATATCTTCACAAAACCATTATTCACTTCAGAAAGCGTGCCTCGCGCTATCTTGTATTGCGCACCATCCTTGTAAGGCGCCTTTACTTCTTTTCCCAGAAATTCTGCGAATGGTGTGTTCATCGTAGCAGTGCCACCTTTTCCACATTCTTTTCGTTGATTATGATGGTCCCTAATTTGCCTGAAATCTTGAGAAAGCCATTGTTTATTTCGGTCAAAGTCCCTCTTGCGATCTTGAATTGATCACCATCTTTATACGGAGCCTTGATCTCTTTTCCCAAAAATTCCTCAAATAAAGTGCTGTTCATTTTAGCAGGGCCATCTTCTCCACGTTTTTCTCATTGATGATTATTGTTCCAAGCTTTCCTGAAATCTTCAAAAAACCGTTATTGATCTCTGTCAACGTCCCTCGGGCGATCTTGAATTGCATCCCATCCTTATAGGGAGCTTTCACTTCCTTGCCCAAAAATTCCCCAAATAAAGTCGGTGTCATCGTGTTTTTCTTCCTCCTTGCTGCCTACTCTGTCAAATCCAAAGTCAAAACGCCATCCTTGTTGAGTATGGTCTTGATTTCTTTGCGGCTTTTTCCGGTTACTTCACTTATTTGGTCTAGATACATGGTTTCACCTCTTAGCTATCCTTATACTTCGGCGTCTATTGCACCGAATATGATCGTTCCATTGCAGAGTCCTCCAACTGAAAGAGGGACTTGGAGTCTCCAAATTGTTGAGTTCCTATCTGAACCAAAATTAGTATCATCTACTCGTTGCGGCAGCGTTGAATTTGCTGCCTGCCTGGTTTGGTTGGTCAGGTTTTTCATTAGTGCAAAAGAAGTGGCACCTGTTTTTTCAGATCCAAAGTCGAAGCGCTGGTTGCCCCAGGAGATATTTCCGAATTGGCAGATCATCGTGTAGTTGATCGCATTTACCCCGGTCTCATTTTCTC
>CAZFPU010000009.1:0-21252 GCA_964521145.1 uncultured Methanosarcinales archaeon
TTGCACACCCATGTAACCTTGCACATCCCTTCTTTTCCTTTAAAATCAAAATTATTGCAAAGGCATAAACAAGAGCTATCACCGCATTTATCTTTTGGCTTGTTCACAGAAAATGATAAAGACGGGCCATTGCAGGCGGCACAGTGGTATTGATTAAGATTACTTTGGAAGCCGACCAAAGCCGATCCTTTTTTCATAAGAAGCGAGTATGTTTCTTTTGCCCCTTTTTGTTGCTTTATCCCTTCTTCAACGAATTCTTCAAAAGATTGGTAATATTTTTGGTCTGAATAGCTGCGAAACGCTGCCATTGCCTTGCTTCCAAGCGGGGTCACTATCAATAGCAGCACAGCAGAGACAATCACTAAGCGAATCAAAGTCTCGTTAGTAATTGCTTTCTTGAAGAGCTTCATGGTTTTTTTGCTGTCGCGTCCTGTATTCTTTTTTTGCATGCGGCTATTGATTCTGGAGATTGTGAAATCATCTGTGATTCACTTTGGCAACCGTTGAATTCACTGCTTCCAGATTCGCAAGCACACTTATCGAAGAAATCGGCAGTGCCATCTCCATCATGATCGTTGGTAGAAGAAAGCCAGTCCATGGCCTGCGAATTGCCTTTGCCAATCTGCTTTGCGAAGATCGCTACCGCTATGATGAAAGCGACTATACCAAGGATTATGGTAATGAGTATTGGTATTGAAATATCTCCTTTTCTTCTTCGAGCGCGCATTTTGCTTTCACCTTTTTGTTGTCATGATTTTATCATTGAATATTAGCCGCATACGGGAAGCTTGCTTAGCTGCTGCAAACAATCCCTATCGATGCCGCCAGTCCCTTGATTCTTTGGCTGATTGCAGGAGCTATCAAAATTAATGCCCAGGATGCGATCGTCATAGGTCTTTACAAAGCAGAGCTTGTCATTTACTTTCATCAGGAATAGCGCGGAATTTTTTGGATCGATCTGCAGTGTCGATGGCTCTGCAACCATTGGTTTTTTGCACGCTGCTTGGTTTTTTTCGATGAAACACTGATGGAACGAAAGCGCGTTTGAGCCTTCAACCGAGCATGGCTTGAAGTTAGTAAGTGTCACTGATTTATAGGCGGGAGTAAGCGCATCTGATTTTGTTTTCTCAATTGATGCTTTGTTGTTGTAAAGTGAAATCGAATAACCATCTCCTGAAGGCATCTGGGTTAAAGGAACAATGCAGTTTTGTCCGGGAGGGATTGATTTTAATTTCATAGTCAAATCATCAAAATATTTATCGAACGCGGGAGGGATTGGATTCTTGTTTTCCAAAGTAACGCTTTTGTAGGGAAGCCAAGAAGCGGCAAGACTAAAGAGGCCTTTCACTGCTGTTCCGATGAGATTTGGAAAAATAAGTGTCAATATGACCACGATAAAAACGCCTAGCGCTACGTAGATTATCCATTCCATGGTTGATAATGCTTTTTTATTCATCGAGAGAACATCTTTCCTATGAGCCATTCCATGATGCTGCCTGATTTGAAGGCATAGGCCGCAAGGACTATGAAGATTATGGCGATGACTATTATGATTAATATCGTATCCCATGCAAGAGCAATTCCTTTCTTATTTCTTATTCGTTCCATAATCAATTGCGCATCCAATTTGTTGCGCCTGCTGCACTTCCGATACTAAGATGAAATTGGGGACTTCGTTGGTTATTGGAGCGTATAATGTTTCCGCTGCTGATTTTAGCCACCCATCTCCTAGATAGTAGACACTCCCCCCTCCAATCAATTTTAAAAGCGGAGCCTTTATAGGATTTACTAGCCACAGCGCAGATTTTCCTATGTATGATATGACAGTTGTTGTAACCACTCCAATCCCGAAATAGACAACTCCGACCGTGCCTACAACTGCACCACCAGCAACTGCAACAGGAACCCAGTAATTGTTTCCAATTGAGGCTAAGCAGCCCTCTTTGGCATCTGAACTCATACACCATATTTTATTAGGGCTCACGAAGGAAATTGCATAGGTTTTCCCAGAAACGAAATCAAGTTTGGCAGCACCTTCTGCTGAACTAAAGAATTGAACATCACCCCCCCTTGGCCCATGTTCACGGATATAACGGATATAGGAATACATGTTCTTTTGCTCGACATAACAGCTCTGGTCTTTTCGTGGACAGGACCATTGACTATAGATCGCACCAGAAAGCGAACTTGCAGAACATATGCCCCCTCTATTCTCGCACTCATTCTCAACAGGCTTTACGCAACATTTCTGTTCCTGCACTTGGCCGATTTCTGGAACCTGGGAGTTTGATTTGAAACTCATGGCTCTCTCGCCTTTGCTCTCATCGCATTGATATTTCCAATAGCCACCGCCATTGCTACATTGGTCACTGGTATCTTTAACAAGATAGGGCTCCTGCAATTTATCTGAAACTGAGCTAAAAGAAACCCCTTTGTCAGCTCCTTCCTTGACCTTGAAAGTAAAGCAGGTGAAGCAGCCTTGCGATGTTGGATATTTATCAAAAGTGTTGGCCCTGCTTCCCTCAAGCCACATATACCAGCAATCGTTTATCATGTCTCGAATCTCGTTATTTGTTCCAACAGCATTGGGTAAGTAGTTTTTGGTGGGCACTTGCCTCCCTTTGTCACTTTTGTCAATGGTATGGCAAAATTGCGGACCTCCAACAAAATTGCTTGTCTTATCTTTAAGGCCGAAGTTCACTTCGTTTGAAACACGGCACAGATCCACTTCGAGCTTATAATCGACCTTCTTGGATGCGTCCGCTATCACTTTGGTAACAATGAACGCTGAGAGAAGCAGAATCACTATACCAAGGACAATGCCCATGCCGGCTCCTTCAAATAGCGCTTTTTTTGAATGTCTCATTTATGCCAATCTCGAGTATCGAGAGAAAACAAAGTAGATCGCTACTATGATAAGGCCCAAAGCTATGATAGCGATGACTATCTTGGTGAAATTTTCCATGGGATCCATATCGGCTTTTTTAGATGAAAGTAGTCTCATGTTATCCATTGAGCAGAAGGCAACAGGTTTGTCCCGTGGGGCAGCTCACTTCAGGAATTTTTATCTCAGCTGAATCACAGAGCACTTTGCAGGTGCCTGATCTGCTCTCACAACTCTCCAAAGTACCAACTGATTTGCCGGTCTTTTGGGAGAAAACAACTATCATTACCACCAAGACAACCAAAGCCAAAATGGCGACAACAAGCACCGTAAAGGAGAGTCCTTCACCTTTTCTTTTGAGCATAAGCAAAAACTGAGAAAAAGGATATATAAAGATTTGTAAATTAGCCCCTAGGAACGCAGCAGATCTGTCCAGGGATAGGTTGATCAGAGCCATCCACGCACCGAGCTCCAAAAGCCCTCACTTCAAGAGTTGAGTCGCACGCTCCAGTGATACACCTTCCACCCTGATTTTGGCATATATTTTTCCCTTGCTCATCAATTTTTTGACTAAATACCCCAATCCTTCCAGTGAAGATGGCAATGAGAACAACTAAGACTATAAGTGAAACAGCAGCCACAATAATGACCGTAATAGAGATATCAGCGCCTTTCTTGTTAAAACGAAGCATATCCTTTTCCTTCTGATATTTAATATTTAAATGTTTCTGAAAGGCGGCAGCTGGAACTTCCTTCCGGTCGGGTTAGCATCTTCTCGCCTATCACTGTTTTCATGCAAGGTGTGGCTGCCCCGTAAGGGACAACCCCCGCAACACACTGATCACCAAGAGTTACCAGGCTCGACCTGATGATGCTAACCCTATCTAGTATGTCGTCTTTCTATCCACAAACATCCAATTTCGTAAAAATAGTCCCAGAACTCGTAGGTATTGGGAAGGTCTTTGATTTCTTCTCTGCAGGGCAGCGCTTTCCTAATTTCACTAAAGGAAAGGCTTCATCTTGATACGCCGAAAACTCATATTCGAAGTTCCAGCTATCGAGGGTTTTATTGAGGATTTCCTTGGCTGCGAGCTCAAGATAGACGCATGAGTTCTGGCCATTGGGACATATGATGTTCTTAGTATGGCCGCAATCCTGCAAAAGCTCAGTCATGGTAAGGCCATTGCAGGCCCTGCTGGTCGCTTTAAGGAATGTGTTGAGAGTATTTGATGCGGTCTCTGCCTGTGAAAACTGCTTTTTGTAATCGACCGGCTCCTTATTTATCATGAATCGTATCACAAAGGTCATCCCAACGACCAAAAGTATCACTACGATAGCAAGGCCCATTATCTCCATCTGGGATTTTTTGTTGTTACAAAAAATGTTTCTTCGATAGGCTTTGGGGAAAACCTCGCTTCGCTCGGGTGAGCATCGGTTCGCTCGTAAACTGTTGTCTCGAAGAGCGGGACCCTCCCGGATGGCACAACCCCTCCCGCTTAGGATTGTAGTATCGCGTAGCCGCTCACAAAAAAGATGCTCACCTTCATTTTCCCCAAAGCCTATCAGGCGTTCTCTGCATTCTTTCATTTCGTATAATACTCCACGTGCATGACGCCAAAAGCACTCTTATCGGTTATCGGATCGAATAGGCGTATTGGCACATTGGTTATGATCTTGTTTGAATAGTCGGTAAGTTCCCTGTTGTAGAGTGTCCAGTCGCGATCATTGGGATATACCTCATAGATGGTTATCTTGCTAAAGAGTAGTTTATCATAATAATAGATCTCATTTGCCGGTTGCCTGATTATGGGAGCGGCCGCTTCCAATTTCAAAAGATCGATACAGTTATCTGAGACTATATTGTCCTCGCTGCATTGCAGTTCTGGCAATGATGATGCCCTGCTCGCTGCCTGGATCGCGTTGAGTTGCAAGGCCTCTTCCTGCTCAATTGCCAAGTTCCCTCGCATGACGCGCGCATAGAACATGATTCCTAGAACCACCAATATGAAGAAGATGAGCAGTACCGCGATCGTCTCCATCATCTGCACTTGGCCTTTTTTTCTTCTGGGCATTTTTTTGATCTGTTTTCTTGTGATTCGTAATTACGAATTTTTAAAGCGAGTTATTTAGGCGGCCCAATGCGGGCCGCATTAATGCGCGCCAACAATGGGCGCGCCTAAATATTCTAGCTTTTTAACGTAGGCTTTTATTTTTACAAAATACCTTGGTCAATATATCGTCGAGCATGATTGTAATTGCGCCTGTTTGTTCTGCGCCTTGAGCTGCTTTTCAGCTTCTAGTATCCTTTGCACGCCAGGCTTATCAAAGGTTGCGCTTATGATGGAATTGAGGGAATTTGGGTTATAGGCACTTGAACTTAAGGATGCGCAGCGATGGCCAGCATTGGTGTAGGCGCTGCGAAGCTTGCTTGTTTTTTCGATGTAGATTGCACTCACCACATCGAGCTTTCGAAACAAAGTATCCATGACGCAGGTATATGTTGTCAGCGAATCGCTTATCACTGCCCCCATCAGTGTTTCAGGTTTGACATACGGAGCAGAACCCAAAAGCTTGAACTCCTCATCTTCCTTGCCATAAAAAAACACTTCTCCTGATTGCATGGTCCCTCGGACTTTTAGGGCAGAAACATCCTCATCATGCAGACCCAGATAGTCCTTAGGGATGTCTTTTCCCTCATCCATACCATCATCGAAGAATATGAAGCGAACCTTGTTCTCTCCTCGGAATTTGAGGTCTGAGAATGTCCCAACCGATTCTGAAAAAGTCTCATTAGGCATCATCTTGAAGAGTTCCCTGGCAACGGGATCATTGCCAACAAAGACATAACGGTATGTCGGAGCGGTCACATAAAGAACGTTCGTGACACGATAAGGCAAGGACCAATCAAGCGTCATCGATATGAAGCGATTCCCTTCAAGAACGGAAGGAGTGAAAGCAGCGAAAGCCTCCACCTGCTTTGAAAGGGTTCCTATCGAATAGCGATTACAGCGAAATTCGATTCTTGTTTCAGGAACAGGGATAACAGTGACCGTTCCCTGCGTTGTCTCGGCATTTGATAAGATGGTTTCAACATTGCGAAGCAACAGCGCATCCTGCGAGTTTTCGGACACTTTCTTTTGCTTGAAAATTATGGTTGTAAAGATAATTAAGATTACTGCCCCAATGATGAGAACAAAAAGCCAGTTGAACTGAACCTCGATAGCAGCCTTTTTCGATCGCATGGGTTTTTTGTATTTAAAGGGTATTTAAGATTAACGAAAGAGATAGATGTTGCCAGACAGTATAGGCCAATTGTATTTCATTGCTAAAATTCAAAAGCGAGTTATTTTGGCAAAACCAAATGCGGCGAGCCTAAATTCCGCAGTTTTTGAATTTTAGTAAAAGAAAGCAGCTCCTCAAATCTATCTCGCGACCGATAAGCTCGCATGATTTCCCTTGCCTTCCATGCGGATCTTGATCACATGGGCAATTGCATTCACGCACATGAAATTATTTGTGACAATGATCGCTTCGGTCTTTATGGAATCCTCGACATCATCGCCAACCAAGAAGACATTGTTATCGACTTTGGCATTGACGCTATCCTCAATGATCGGATATCCCGTATTTCTTAGTTGTGGAAGCCCGGGGTGCGAAGTTACAAAGCACACTTTTTTAACGTCTTCTGGCAGCATGAATTCCTTGACCTTCACGCTCCCATAGTCAAGCGATATGGTCTCTATTGCCTTCTGCATCTCGTTCTTGAACTGGACCATCGCGACCTGATCTGCCTTTTCCTTGAACGTGGATATGGCCCGGTAGCCAAATACGAGAAGGAACGCGACGATGATTATTGCGATGATATAGACAAAAATCTGGCCAAAAATCTCCCCTTTCTTCATTTTTTGCGCTTCATCTTCTGCAGCTTTTGCAAAGACTCCTTTCTTGCCTGCCTTCGCGATGGCTCCTTGACCTTGCTTATGAATTCTTCCTTATTGATCTTCTTGAGTTCCTTGAAAACATCATCATCGTGCTCTCGCTTCTTTCGTGCTTTCTTATCCTCTTTTGAATCTTCATCCTCATCATCTGGCTCTTCTGCATCCTCTTCTGTGTCTTCTGGCTCTTCAGGCTCCTCGGGTTCTTCTTTTGGAGGCTCTTCTTTGGGAGAAGTTTTCTTGGGTTCCTCGGCAGGCGCTGCACTAGAAGATCCAAACGCATCGAGCAGCTTGCTTCTTCCCGAGCGTTTTTCAATCTCTCGTTTCTTGAAGAGGGTATCTGGCTTTTTGGACTCTGCCTTTTGGATAGGCATTGGTCTTCGAGCCATGGGAGTTAACGGTCGGATAGGCATTGGCCTGAATGGAACTTTCTTTGGCTTTGCGTATTTGTTGAAATAATAATATGAGCCTGCTCCCAAGCCTGAAAGCAGCAGCACAACGAGCAAGATAAGCCAGATCAGGCTCCATATTGATTTAGGCTTGCTTGAAGGATCATTGGGATCAAATCCTTTGTCCACTTCTACTTTATCAGAGACTCCATCGCCATCAGAATCGGGATTGTTGGCATCAGTGCTCTCCCCAAACTCTGAGAATCTCTGCTTGTATTCATCAAGATTACTTAGGCCATCCTTATCGAAATCGGCATCGGCATCACTAGGATCATTAGGATCAAGACCCATCTCCAATTCCCATGCGTCAGGGATGCCATCGCCATCGGTATCTTTTTCGCGATTCTCATCAGAGTCAGGGATGCCATTGCAGTTTATGTCACCTTCAGCGCATACTTTGCACACTGATGAAATGCATTTGGTTCCCTCATTGCAGTCGGTATCGCTGTTGCATGCCGCTCCGCTGGCGCATTTGGTTGGGCATGCGCCGCCGCAATCGACATCGGTTTCAGAGCCGCTTAGTATGCCATCAAAGCATGCCTGCGCTTCTTTGCAGTAACCAAATGAGCAGAAATTAGTTTGGCAATCGCTATCAGCTAGGCACTGTTTGTCTGCTGGACATTTCTCGCACTTAGATCCGCCGCAATCGAGATCTGTCTCATCCTGATTTTTCACGCCATCAGCACAGGTAGGGCCTTTGCAGATATTTTCAGCGTTGCAAAATCCTGATAGGCAATCAGAATCACCTGCGCAGATCTTTCCTTCTCCGCATAAATTGCATGCGCCGCCACAGTCGACATCGGTTTCATGCGAATCCCGAGCACCATTGGTACAGTTCGCAGGGATCAGGCTAGGATCGATAGTGACGCCATCGCTTTCAAGCGGATCGCTAAAGAGGCCCACAATGTTCTTTGCCATTACTCTGACAAAATATTTTGTGCCTGGAACAAGGCTAAGGGTGCCATTTTGCTTGGTTAGCCAAACCCATTCATTCTCTATCGTGCTTGGCGTCCAGTTCACAATTGTGTTAAGGGTGCCAAATTCTTCAATCGTATACAGATAGTTCTGAACCTCTGTCTCATTATCTTCTCCAAGCCACTTTGCCCGTAGGCGATCGACGCGCCATTCGTATTCTGGATTGTCGGTCAATGGGGATGTATCATCGACACTTATCATTATCGGTGGTGTTATATCAAGAGTAAAGGTGATCGCTAAGGCAGGACTCCAGGCCTGTGCCAAAGGGTCTTTGCAGACAACATAGTAAGTATATTTGCCCGCATCGAGCGTAAGAACTCTGGTATGTGCATAGTCAGGGTTTCCAAAGACCGTTCCCTGTGTCACCTTCGGGTCACTTGGGCTGTATTTGCATTGGGCCTTCTTGTTGGTTTCAACGGCAAGCGTTATTGAGCTAGTATTGCTATACGCCAAAGTATTGCTCTTGATCTGGATAGGTATTTTCGTGTCAGCGCTAAATGCAATGTCTTTTGTCTCAGAAATTAAACCTGAACGGGCCTGGCATGCAACGTGATAGAGATAGCTTTGATCCTTATCCACCTGCACTTCTGCCTTGTTTACATTAGAGAATGTGTTGTTAGAAAAGCCAATGAAGGTGCCTTCCATCTTCGCAAAATCAGTCTGCTTCTCTGAATATTTACAGATCGCATCCTTGTTCGTCTCAATCTTGAAAGTGGTTATTCTTGGATCCTCTACTACTGGATTGGGGAATGCGAAAGCGGTCTTTAGAATCGGAGGCTCAGTATCCACACTTAAATCAAAAGTCTGGAGCTTTTCTCCACCTTGCACTGGATCGTTGCATCGCACGTTGAGGGTGTGTATCTTCTTATCGCCATCAGAAATACCAACGAAATTGGTTTTGGTATGCAGTATCGCACCGGTGCTGTCAAACTGGTTCATAAGTGAAAATTCAAGATTATCATCCAGGTCGAATTTGCAGGTTGCGTCGTTATCAGTTTCCACAATCAAATCAAAAGTATATGATGGCGCAACACCAAATTGCGGCTTTCTAAGTGAGATTACGAGTGGTTTTGCGTTGAGGACAAACGTTGAAGTGAACGATCCAGCGTTGCCTGCATAGTCTTCAGCTGAAACGCTTATCTGCTTGTTGCCATCAGGAAGTTCAAAGGTCGCAGTATAGGTTTTCTTGTCAGTAGTGCTAAATTTTGATGTGTTAATATCCTCAGCATTTATCTTCATGCTCTTGAAATTGGCCTCTGAATCAAAGGTAATAGAGAACGCAACATTTGCAGTCTTAAGCAGGGCTTTATCTGCGGGAGTTATGGCTGTCACCAGTGGGGGGACATCATCAATGAATATCTCGATGCTATACACTTTTTCCATGAATATGCCTTTCTCGTTCTTTGCGTTAAGCTCCAAAGTATATTTTCCAGGATTGAGATTGTTTGCGACCGTTAGTGAATTTTTCTTTACCTTGTTTACATTGTAATCCATGCCCAGGCGAACGCCAGATCCATCGACTAGGAGCGCTGCGCTGGTTATTATCGCATCCTCTAAGAATTCTATCTCGATTGTCGGTTTTCGTTGCCTTGTGTAGTATCTTCCATCGACAACATTAGCCTGCGTAACGTTTGCCCTAAAGATGATTGGGCCTGTCGTGGTGTTGCTTCCGATGATCTGTATGGTATTTACACGGCCAAGATTCTTTGAGGGATCCTCTGAATAATAGCGAATCGTGTTTTGATTTTCGTTAAGGGTGATAAGCACTGAACCGTTGTTAGAGTCAAAGATCTTCTTGTTACTTATGATAAGCTCGTATGAAGAGGTGAATTTGTCGAATGGGTGTCCAGTTCCGCCGCAGGGTTCATTACAAAGATAGGTCTTGTAGTTGTTGGTGGTTCTTAGTGTTGGGACGCTTTGTCCATTTGCCTGATCCACAATCTGGATGAACAACCTCTTGTATACCCCGCGATCGATGATAGGAACCATGGTCGTGTTTGGAGCGAATACATCAGCCTCGCATTCTGGATTTTGGCAGTCGATCAGAGTATCCTTATTCGCGTTTTTGTGGCATAAGGAACCAAAAGTCTGGCATGTCGCGATCTTGCACTTATCGGTTACTTTCTTTGGAACATTGAATTCGTCAAATTCCGGAATGCCCAAAGGACAATCTACGCTATCGTAGTCGGAACAGTCCACATCCTTACAATTAAGCGCGACGCCCTCAGATCCCTGAAAATAGCAGACATCTACTTCTGTTGAAAGGAGGTCGGCCTTCGAAAGCGAGCATTGCTCAAAGACGGAACTTACGGAAGCTGAACTATCGATGCCATCGGTTCCTGCCTTGTCACACCAGACGCAGTTATCGGTAGTGGTATCGACGCAAACTCCCGTGCCAAGCTCAAGTGATAGTGACTTCCAGATGCAATTGTGCACCTGACAATTGTCTCCACTGATCTGGTCTTCCCCTTCGCAGGATTCCTGCGATTTATAGTCATAGCATGACATAATAGGACTGCATTGGTAGCATGCGTCAATGGTACTTATGGACCTATCAAAAAAACAGTAATTGTCTTCTTCACAGTCTATCTTGGTCCCGAAGAGCCCAAAGATGTTGTCTGGCTCTGGATTACATTCTGACATGGCAACGCATGCAGGCTCTGAGCCTTTCACGACACACACTTCAAGGGCACTGCATGCTGGCGGCAGCTCATTTGATAATACATTTGAGGGGGTGCATGTAAACGCCTTATTTAATTTCGACCCAAAGGTGCTCTTGACATTCTGCTGGAAGCTTTGCTGGGTAAATCCTGCAACATTTTGGATGAGGTATTGCTTGTACTGGTTATAATAGGATTCATGGATGCAAAAAGGTACTGAATCAAACTTATTCCAGCATTCGAGGTTCCCCATGGAGCCCTGTGCCTGCGCAACTGCTTTTGCCGTCTGCACTGAGAATCTTGATTGGATCTTGTAAGTATACGTGGTCTCGAATTTGAGCAGTGCATCCTCATCAGTGAAGGAACCATGAGGGGTGCTTCCGATCAACTCAAAATTCGTGCAGCTCTTGCCAGCGCACCGATAGACATCGTTGGCAACAAGCGTTGAAGGGCATTCGGTTTCCCAGGATAGCTGTAGTTTTTTCTCTCCCTGCACTGCCCGAACAAGCAGGTTGTTGACTTTAGGAACATAATTGATATTTTCACAACCGACGCCAACGACGTTTTGGCATTGCCCTCCGCTTTCAGTTGGGTCACTAGGGCTTGTGCAACCAGTATCCGCGCCATTATCCTTGCACCCATTGAGGTCGTTATCTAGATTATCGCTACATTGAGGTAAGGCGCACGCAACAGCACAATCTCTTCTTCCCTCTTTGAAAGTATTTCCAGAGCCTGTGCATTGCATCTGGGATTTTATTTCACCTGCAGGGCAGCAGCAGCCTAGTTTGCATTCTTGTCTATCTTCACAAAATTCATCAGGAAAGAAAAAAGCAGGACCTTGTTGGCCTAGACATTCCGCCTGAGTGGATGGGCCATGGGTGCTGTTGTAATAAGTAGGATTCAAGTTTTTGGTTGGGCAGCATTCAGTGCTTGAGACCAGTCGCTCCGTTGCGCAAACCAGTGTTACAGCACCCGGATTCACGCAGCAGCCAGAAGAAGGCGCCTGAGCAATTGCCATACTACTGAGAATGCAAAGGATGACAAGGCAAAGGACGATTTTTGGATTCATGTCCCTACCTCTCGTTCAAGTGTTATCATCTGATAGTCTTTAAGGGCTCCATCGCTTATCTCAACTTTATATTCCATGCTTGGCAATATGAATTCCCCATAATAGTCGGGGAAGATCGTTACTTCGGCAATAGGCTCTTCGTCTGGATCGAGTGCCGCAAGATTTGTGTTGTTTGAAAGGATCGTATTGTTTGTAATTATGGCGAAATGAGGATAGGTTATTGGGGTTGGAAGTAAAAATAGCGCCGGATTTCTGTTTTTTCTGGCGAAGACATACTGGTAATCCTGTTCATTGATTTTGGTCTGGGTATCGGTGATTATCACAATATCGTCTTTTGAGCTATAATCATTGACTAGCTGCACAACAAAGTCCTCTTTGCTTGTATCATTTGCTATGTTGAACTTGATATCATTGATCTCGCTTTCAACCAGCGCGTTGACAAACTCCCTTAACGCGCCAAGCCTGATGGGAACTTTTGTCGTGAATAATTGCAACGTTGTTTTATCGTTGGTGGCCAGATTCTCGATCTGCATCATGTAGTCAAGAACCAGAGTTATATCATTCTCATTGATCGCGACCGAAATTGATTTGTTGTGCTTTTGGACTTTGAATCCTAAATTCTCAAAAACCGAGTCTGCGAGGCATGAATCGACATTCCTATCGACATAGAGCATGATTTGCTCCTGCATGGAATGCTGTCCAAAGCTTTGATTGATGACAGGAACGCTGTTTGTGCCAAATATTCCTGGCGCGATGTATTGCGTGCTTGTCTTAGTGTCATCGACATAGGGGAATGTCCCCCACGGATAATTGGGGAGCGATGCCGTGTATTTTCCTATCGAGAATCGCGGCTTTAGGATATTGTATGCAACCCTATGATTCTCATAATTTACGAAAAAAATGCCATTGTCTGAATCAAGATAATCAATGAGAGTCCCCCCCTGACTGCGATAGAGATAGCCACCCTGCGAACCCAGAAGAACTACTGCATCTTCTGTGATCTTTCCTAGGCATTCTGATACATAATTCTTCAGAGGAGTAGTATCAAAGGCAGCCTCATTACCAGTAGCTAGTTCCTGTTTTGTAACCTTCTTTGCAGCAAACCTGCTCAGCATGAGCATCGCAACCACCACAATGATAAGAACTATCCCAAGGATAAAGAATATAGTTGCCTGTGATTTTCGAGCATTCTTCATGTCATCCCCTTTTTTTATAATTAGGAAACACGCAACTTAGAGGTAAGATCATTCCAGATCTTATCTGGGTTGATCTTGGTGAATTCGGTTCCCTCGGAAACAACGATATAGGTGCTTCCTTGCTTATCGCACGCTATGCGCGATCCGCTATCGCTGAATCTTCGATTATAATCAGTTATGAACTCGCAGATATTGGTAGTGAAACCAGTGTATTCGATGGCAAGGCGCTTTGCGCCAAATCCTTCGACAGTCCCCCAGATGGTCTTGCCTGAATTCTTGCTGATATAGATCTTTTCGAATCTTCCCAAGTTCTTGAATAGGTCTTTGTATTCAAATGGCTGCAGGGTATTTCCACTCAATTTCGCAATGATCATCTTGAATATGTCCTTTAGGTTGTTGCCTGTTCCAGTTGTTATAGAAAATGGCGCAGTGCTATAGATTATGCTTTGCATTTTTGAGTTATACCAGGCTTTTGAGGTCCCTGTGCCTGTGCATGACTTATAAGAGTCCACATTATTGTTCAATGCGGAATTACAATCAGGTATCTCAAGCACATCTAAAATGGTGTCGTCTGTCTCGAGTTTCTTTACAAGAGTTGTCCCCAAAATGACCTTATTATCATCGAATGTAAAAACGCAGAAATTGTATGCGTTGGTCTTTACTATAGTCTCTGCGAGCTGTCCCTGGATCTGGTATTGCAGATTATTGAGTGTGTTGTTTGGTGAATCGCAGAACACGACAAACTTGTTCTTGTTTACAGTCATATCGAGTAATTGCTGTGCCACGAATTTTGTTCGGCTTGTCCACATGCCATCCTGACAATAATTATTTTCGATATATTGCCCATGCGCAATGCACTGAGGCTTCTTGTCTGGTTGATCGTTATCCTGTGGGTTTCCGAAGGGGCTTACGAGGCACTGAGTGTCTTTAGGACAGAATCCCCCCAGATCCTCGCCAGGAGAGACTTTAAGCGTTGAGTTTGTCCAATTGCCATCGATACATCTATATCCATTGACTGATGGACTGTTTGGCTTGGTCCTTTGATTGGCTACACATACTCCTCCATCCCAGCATTGGTCAGTTGCGCAGCAACTCGATGGTGCAAGCGGCGTTGGATTGACAGCTGATATCACAACACTCATGTGCGAGAGATCCTTGCCACTCGTTGCCATCCATGTACCATCAGTCTTGCAGACATAGAACTTTCGTTCATCTTGGAAACAGTAAGGTGTAACATTAATGAGGGCCAAACCCGTGTGGTAATCCTTAAGGGAAAGCAAGTCTGTCTGCTGTACATTACAGCCAAAGAATTGCCCATCGAAATTAGCGACGCTGGGTACGTTAGGAACGGGATCTCCGGTAAAGACCGTCTCCTTATTCCAGCAGCCTCCTTTACCATCTATATCATTATAGTACTCTGTAGGGTCGTCAGCTTCACTACAGCACAGTTTTCCGGTCCAATCGAAATCAGCACCTTCACAAGAGGTCTTGTCCACATTATCTAAGTTGATATCGAATGTGCCATCGGAGAGGCAGTAAAGTACAGTGGTTCCCACAATGAGCGAGCCTCCGGATTGTAATCTTAAACCGCCACTAGTATCTTCTGAGTCATCGCCTGTTTCATTGCCCGTCGCGTTGGCATCCACTCCGCCGCCAATCGCGCCGCCATTGGAGTTACAGGCTCCCGAGCCGCAGCATTCGACCCATGCTTTTTTGCCTTTCTGGCCGGTGCAGATATATTCGTGATTCTTTATCGTAGTGGTCTTATATTCATTGCACTGTGACCATGAGGTTCCATTTGAAAGATATTCATAGTCATTACATCCTAGGTATGCGATGTCTCCAACGTTTGGATTTGCAGGAACCCAGAGCCCAATGAGGTCAGAACTCATTGCACAAAGATAATTCTCAATCACCTGGCCAAGCCTTGATTCATCTCCTAAGATCCCACAGTCAGCTGCTTCATTACCACAGCACTTTTCTGCACCAGCTAGATTTGCCCATGAAGTCCCGAGCACACATGCGCACGCTCCGAGTGATTCGTCAGGATCTATTTGCCTAACACCAGGATCATTGATTGAAGTAGTAAGACTGCAGATGCAGTTTCCGGTCAAGCATGCGGTCTGAGAAATATAATAGCCAAACTCTTCTGGCGTCATCACACCAGCGCCTTTTCTGATATCTTTTTGATCGTAACAGCCCTCGAGCTTTTGCGGGCAGGGTGGTGGAGGGGGTGGTGGCGGAGCTCCAGCGTGGACCAGAGGAAGCAATGTAAGGACGACAAATCCAATAACAATGAGCCAGGATAATTTCATATAGTCACCACTTTTTAAGCACCTTCGCACAGTTATCTATATAAATGTTTTCTTTCGACACCCGATCATGGGAAAACGCCTTTTGTAGAAACTCATTGAGGCGAATGAAAATTCTTTTTTTTCCTGATTCTGTGGGAAATGCTCTCAAGCTTTTAATAGCTAAAAAATATTCTCAAAATCCATAAGCATTATTAATCGTTGGAATTCTCGTCTTTTCATGCATGGGAAACATGTGATCGGAACAGTGAAAGTGCAGGACAAGGAGCTGCTTGCAAGCGAAAAGAGGATCAAGGAAATAATTACGAGTTTTTGCAAAAGGGCAAAGCTTAGCGTCGTGAGCGAAACTTTGTATCTTTTTTCGAATCCTGCCGCTATAACGTACTGTCTCATCTTATCACAGTCTCATCTTATCGTGCACACCTGGCCAGAATATGATACGATAACTTTCGATCTGTTCACGTGCAGCCCAGATTACGAAAGCGAAGCGGTAGGAAAGCTGTTTGCAGACGAAACCAGGGGATCTCTCATCGATGAAAAAATAATTCTTGTGTAAGCAAATGAGTATTTGGCATAACTTTAAGGAAGGACACTTCAACGACCGCGCCATCATTTTCCTCGCCATGTTCTCAACGGGCCTTGCAAGCCTGCTCTATGAAGTGGTGTTGATTTCGGTTGTTACCACCGTTGTTGGTGCAACTGAGATGTCTTTAGCGATTGTGTTGTCGTCGTTTCTCTTAGGCCTTTCACTCGGGGCATTGTTTGGAGGATTTCTTGTATCTAAAAATATCTCGTTGCTAAAAATCCTCGTTGGAATTGAAGTGCTCGTCGCCGTTTTCGGGTTTAGTTTCCTTTCCATCATCTCATGGTTTGTCTCTTCTGGCATTCCAACGCACATTATTTTCTGGATAATGGTTTTCTGTCTGTTGATCCCAACACTGCTTATGGGCATGGAGATACCAATTGCTGTCAAGTTGCTTGAAGATCGCGAGCATAAGAATGCCACCGGGTTTGTCTATTTCGCCGATACGCTTGGCGGAGTAATCGGGGCCTTATTATCGGGGTTGTTGCTGATTCCAGTACTTGGTTTCCATGGGGCGATGTTTTTTGGGGCGATCCTCAATGTGTTCACGAGCCTTCTGTTGTTTCGATTTGGAAAAAAGAAAATGATTTCCTACTTGATTGTCCTTGCGCTGATTTTTTTGGTTCCCTTGGTCATGTTTTTTAACGCGACGCATGTTCTGGCCTTGCTCAAGCTGCATTTCGTTGACTCTTTTTTTTCGATCGGATCTTATTTTTATCAGATCTATTATTCAGAACCCGTGTTTTCAACCAATAGCCCATTCCAGCACATCATGGTGATGAAAAGCCCTTACTATGGGACTGAATTGTATCTTAATGGCCAGCTGCAGGTTTCCGATAAGTCTTCGATTTTCTATCATGAATTCCTAACCATGCCTGCGATAGCTGCGCATCCGAATCCAAAAAGGGTATTGCTCATCGGCGGCGGAGATGGGGGGGCCTTGCACCAATTGCTCAAATTCAATTTTAGCAGAATAGATCATGTTGATCTAGATAAAGCAGTTATCAATGTGTCAAAAGAGTATCTGCCGATGGTACATCGTGGCGCTCTTGACGATGACCGTGCACAATTGCATGTCGGGGATGGGAGAAGATTTGTGCAGGAACAGCAGGATAACTCCTATGATATCATCATTATCGATCTTCCGCAACCAGACCATCTTGCATTGGCTCCCTTGTATTCTAAGGAGTTTTATGAAGAGGTCTATAGAGTTCTTGATAAGGATGGGATAATGGTGACTCAGTTTACCTCGCCCTATTATTATTTAGAGGGGTTTAGCTCTGCAGTCAAGACGATTGATAGCGTTTTTCCCTACACAGAACCATATATTGTTCCAGGCTCGTTATATGGGTCTCTTAGCTACATCATCGCCGGGAAAATCGATCCGCGCAATGTAAGAAATGAGGTGAGCGGAGTGTGGTATGATGCCACCTATCACAAGGATATGTTCTCGATGCCAAAATTCATGAGATCCTATCTTGCAAACAACACGATGCAGATATCAACCGACAAGAATCCGATTATCCATCTCTATGTCCAGAACAATTATTTTTATAAGGGAGTTGCTGATGATCCTAAGCAAGGGCGCTAAGATGCTGTAATAGTAAATTTCTGTATTTATTTTTGGCCTCAACGGTGGGCATAAAAGATTGATTTTATAAAGGCATTATTGGTTATTCCAGAAAAAGAAATTTTTCGATATACTTTTATGGACTTCATACACGTATTCAGAAAGAGGTTGTCCCTCACAACGATATTCCTCAGTGTATTGCTGATAACTTCGATACGCATTTTTTTTGATTTTTGGCTCTTAGAATACCCTATTGAATTGGATTTATTTGGACATTATGCCAGGTTCTATCTGGAGAATGTATTTTATTTTATGATAGTTTTCTTTGTGGTGATATTTTTCCTATCAAAACTTACCAGGCAGAATTTTGTTGATGTTGCTAATTTTGGTATTCGTATATTTCCCATAGCAATAATCCCACCAATAATCGACCATGTGTTTTTTGGAAGAGTGTTAGGATATAGCTACGCGACGACAGAGAATTTCTGGTATAATTTTTTAACGATATCCTGGATAAAAGGTGATGCAAGCATCGGGATATCCCTTGAGATAACCATCACTGCCCTGCTTATTGCGGCTTACGTATGGCATCGGTCAAAATCAATCCCAAGGACAATTGCGGCGGCAGTATTGTTGATTGGCCTTTTGGTGATCATATCCACGCCAGAGCTGTTCTTTGCAGATAGGGCAGACTATGTATACTCACAATTTCTTCCAAGTTACTATTATATCCCTTCACTTATCATGGTTTCCCTACTCATGTTGCATTATAACAAGGAAATGTTGAAAGCCATACTTTTAAATCTGCGTCTCGAACGAGCGCTCTTTTTTGTCTTGTTTGTTTTTTTGGGCGCTATTGCCGCCTCTAGGCTTGACATTCCAATCCATTGGTATGAAACGTGTTTCGCGGCTACATCAATTTTCTTTGTGTGGCAATTTTCGGTGGTGATCAATGATATCTATGACAAGGATATTGACGCCATTTCGAACAAAGGCAGGCCACTGCCAAAAGGGGTGCTGCTGATGCATGAGTACCGATTGGTCGCAATCGTTTTCTCTGCATACGCAATGGCGTTTTCCGCCATCGTTAATGGGTGGGTATTCTTGCTCTGCGTCACTGGGCTCCTAGTATCTATTTTTTATTCCGTGCCTCCGATCCGTCTTCGGAAAAATCTTTTGGGAAACGCCCTCATCGGGGTGGCGCTCATAATCTCATTTGTGACGGGACTTATGGTTGATGGGAATCTATTGGTCCTTCTTTCTCAAAAAAATGTGCTCTTTGCTGTAGCATTGGGAATTGTAGCTAGCATGGTCACACTCACCAAGGACCTTAAGGATAGTGAGGGAGATTCAAAACACCACATAAAAAATATTATTACCATTTATGGGACAAAAAAAGGAAAAAATATCATCTCCATCATTGTCTTCGTGGTGCTTACTATTCCCCCGCTTCTCTTCAGGGAATTCATATTGGTGCCGATAAGCATATTGTTTGGGCTTGCTGCAGCCCTTATTTACTATAAGAAGGAAAGTGAAAAGGTAGTGTATGCTATTGCCACCCTCGTGATGATCATCGATTTTCAACTCTATTATTTTTAATACCATGGATGTGTTAGTTACTGGCGCGACAGGATTGTTAGGAGTTCATCTATTGAGAGTCCTTTCCAAAGACGCAGATGTTTCTTCTATTTATGCCCTTACAAGAAACAAAGCGCAGGCACAGCAGACTCTGAATCAGTATGGAATTGGGCAAAATAAAGTCGTCCTAATTGAGGGTGATATCAGATTCCCTTCACTTGGAGTGCGAGAAGATGAGCTTGCCGATCTAAAAAAGGTGCGTGAGGCTTATCATCTGGCAGCCATGATATCTCTTTCGAATAATCCAGAGGATGCTGCGATGATTCACGAGGTAAATGTGAGGGGGACTGCCAATCTTTTGATGGTGCTTAGAGGTTGTGCAGATCTGCAAAAATTCTTTTTTGTGAGTTCTGCGTACGCATGCGGCTACTATGATGGAGTTGTTCCCGAATGCTGGATGGCGCAGCCAAAGGGATTTAGGAATTTTTATGAAGAATCGAAATTCATGGCTGAAAAAGAGATAAAGAAATTCTTTGAGGACACAGATATTGCATGCGCACTGATACGTCCAAGTTTGTTCCTTACGCAAGATCATGCCGATTTTGAGAAAATAAAGAGTCAGACAACCTATTGCTACTGCTATATAATCAGTAAGATATTGCGTGAGCATGCGCTGCATTTAGGCCAGCTGCGTTTCCTTGGCAATCCCCATTCTACACTTAATATGGTTCGTGTCAAGGATTTGGTGAGCCTGCTTATCGGATTAAGAAGAGATCTATCTTCTCTTGAAATCATCAATATGGTTAACGCCAATGATATTTTTGTCGATGATCTGCTCCAAAGCTTTAAGAAAGGATTGCCCCAAAATACAGAACTGGTATTTAAGACTTCATTGAATATAGATCATCTCAATGCCATAGAGCAAGAAGCGTATCACCGAACCAGTGTATTTTCAAGGTATACTTTGAACCAGGTCCTCTCGTGGCAAACAGAGAAGGCGTCGAAAATGAAAAAAGAGTTGGGAATCAAGGACATGACCACTAAAGAGATACAGCGACATTTCGAGGAATTCGATACGCTGCTTCAAAAAAAGAGGCAAATCCATGCAAGCAGAATGACATGAACTACCCATAGTACTATGCTCAGAACAAAGAATTGGCTAAAAAAAGAGTTACCATTGCACCATATCATTCTCCTGCTAGTTGCCATAATTGTCATCGAGACTTTCTTTGATTTGTGGCTTCTTGACTACTCCTACGATTTGGGCCTTATGGGAGCAGAGCATTACACGAGATTTATCTTGGAATATGCATACTATTTTTCCATGATTTTTATCTGTGTTGTTTTTTTGCTCTCCAAAATTTCAAAAATGCCATTTGGAACTATTGCCAATTTCTCCGTACGTATGTACCCATTGATAATCCTGCCAGTATTGCTTGATTATTTTGTTTTCGGAAGCACAAAAGGTTATGATTATACTACGGAAGGAAATTTTTTCTATAATGTTTTTTCATTGACGTTGCTTAATCGTGAAGTCAGCCTTGGGATAACGGTTGCCGGTGCCCTGGTATTCTGCTCCATTGCCTGGTACGTATTCACCAAGACAAGATCAGTTCTCAAAGTGCTGCTTGCGGGCTTTGGCGCAGCTTTTGTCGTTATTGCTATTTCAACTCCTGATCTCATATTTGGCGATGGAATGGGAGATTACATGAATGATTACTTTCTTCCACTCTACTATTTTTTTCCCCTCTTCATTGTTTCTTGCCTGCTATTCTTGCATTATAACAAGGAAGCGTTTATGCTTGTATTGTCTAAGATACAATGGATCCTGGCTGTTGGATGTATGGCTAGCATGTTGTTGGGGGTGTTTGTCGCGCAGAATCTGGAGAATCAGCTGAACATGCTCAATGTAATATTGCTTGTATGTTGTATGTTGTTTGGCACGCAGTGCGCCTTTTTCTTTGCAGAGATGAGAAAGACAAAAGGGCAAAGGAGTCTTTTTGGAATTCTGATCCGGCAGTTCAACAACCCGATCGTTTAC
>CAZFPU010000010.1:0-6322 GCA_964521145.1 uncultured Methanosarcinales archaeon
ACTCCAATTTGAATAGGGCTGGAATTTTGTATTTTTAAATATCGGAGATACTGCAGGAACCGAAATTCTTAAATACGTCATCAACCAGTGACTCCCATTGGGGTGTGGTATGGAATCGACAGAATATCATGATTATGTATATCCAATAGATGTAAGCAGGCATCCTGACACCATAACGATCGTGCATGAGGAGCGTATCCTGCAATATCCTGAGCTTTCTGAATTTACCATTGACATGTACTCTAGCAATGACTCAATTGAGCTCAACTTGGTCAAGAACAACGTATATCAGGAGGCTGCTATCTTTACGCTGACCAGAAGCCTTTCAAGAAATGAGACTCTTTACAATCTTGTCCTAGAGCAGCAGAAGACCTTTGGCGGCTCAAAATTATTCTACATTAATGAGACAAAGACCAAGCTGCTTATCTTGGCAGTTAAAGGCAGCATGGAAGGCAAGATCTCGATGGTCATTGCGCGCTTAAACAGGGTCAATGAGAAGGTGCATCGAATCAATGCCAAATTCAAGAAAGAAAATCTTGAGCTTTCCATGAAAAAAAGCCTGCATCCAAGCGAGAAGGACTCGGTGATTGGGCTTCTTAATAAGAGCCTGAAGGCATGATTTATTCTTAGAAATTTTTTTGTAAATGTTCTTGGGCTTGTTTTCCCCAACTGCATTCTTTGATCCAGGAAAAGGAATATACTTAGGATTGGTAGTATTTCGGTCTTTCCTAAAAGCAAAAAAAGGAGAAAATCATTGATGGAAAATGCCGTTATTTGGTTGGATGTGCATTGGTGAACGTAGCATTGCAGCTATCCCATTGGAAACGATAGCTAGAGTCGATAGACAAAACAAATGAAACAATAAATGCTATGCGCGCCCTAAAAAAAATATATTGGGACAGAATCAGCTCTATGATAACCTGACTTTTGAAGTGAGGTCATTCCAAAACGATGCCGGATTGTACACTGAAAACTCAGTTCCCTCTGAAATCACATAATAGGAATTATCTTGCATTGTGCACTCGATGTATGAGTCATCCAGGTTGTTTTCCTCCTGCATTGGCTCGACAAGGGAGCAGATATCGGTCTCAAACCCGTTGTATTGGACGATGAGCTTCTTGTTGTCAAAATCTTCTAGTATGCCATAGATCTCCTTACCATTGCTGCGATCCATATAGAGTTTACTGAACTGGTACACGTCATCGAGAAAAGAGGGATTTATGCTGGTTTGGGTGAAAAGAGTTTTCCAAAGGTTGCGCACAAAATTTCGTATTCCATCCCAGACACCTGGCTCAAGAGCAAAGTCTTGCGTACTAAAGATCAAACCGCGATTTTTTTCATTGTACCACACCCGCGATTTGCCAAAGTCGCAACTGACGTAATTATCATCAGAGGCAGCATATGCGCGTTGGCATGTTTCTATACCCAATATCTCGAGCAGAGGGCTTGAATCGGTCAGCGCTTCGTTGAGTGTAGTCCCTACTATGGTGTTTTCTCCATAAGTAATGACACAGAAGTTATTAGTGTCCTGTTCGAGGAGGAGATCTACGTTTATGCCTCCCGCGCTAAAGTCAGTGTATGTTAGAACAACGTCTGGCTTATCGCAAAAAAGAGTATAGTCCTCATCTTCTTCAACTAGCTGGGATAGTTTCGTTGCCACGAATTTTGTGCGCGAGGTCCAGTTGCCATTCTCGCAGAAATAATCCTCGATATATTGGCCATTGGCGATGCATTGTGGTTTTTTGGTTGGTTCGTCATTCTCATTGGCTCTTCCATTGGGGTCGACTAAGCACTGTTCAGCTCTAGGACAGTAGCCAGAGGCGCTTTTATCGGGAGTGTATTTGAAGGGTGAGGAGATCCAGTTGCCTCCAATGCAGCGATAGCCATAGGTTGTTGGCGCATTCGGATTTGCTCCTTGATCTTCCATGCATACCGAACCGTTCCAGCACTGGGTTTTAGAGCAGCATTGGGTTTGCTTGTTGACTGGAGTTTGGAATTCTGGCGGTGTCATGCTCAATTTCGATTTGTCCAGGCCATAGGAAAATCCCCAGGAGCCGTTATGCTGGCAGACCATGAGCCTGTTGGAATCCTGCATGCACAACGGCGAATTATTGATCAATGTTTCATTAGTATGATGATCATTTAAATTTATTAGCGCTTCATCCTGAAGGTTGCATCCGAAAAATTGGCCCCGGTAGTTGATTACCGAGGTCAATGGAGGTACGAAATTGCCGCTCATTATGGCTTTCTTATTCCAGCACCCGCCTTTGCTCCCTTCAACATCATTGTAATATTCCGGATTGTCTTCAGCCTCGCTGCAGCATAAGGTACCTGTCCAAGTAAAATTGGCAGCTTCGCAGGTCAGCTTATCGAAATTATCAAGGTTTGTGGAGAACTTATTATTAGAAAGGCAGTAATGGATGTTGTTGCTTTCATTTACGAACTTACCCACTTGGAGTTCACTACCGGCGTTGTTTGAATTGCATACAGTAGTACCACAGCATTCCTTCCACTGCATTCGGTCTGCAAGGCACATGTATTCATGATTTTTTATGGTAAGTGTTGTTGATTCATTGCAGGGGATCCAGATGCTTCCATCAGAAACATATTGCTTTTGGTCGCATGAGAGGTCTACAACTTTGCCATGATTATCTTGTGCCGAGAGCCACGACCCTTCGTTTCTGGAACTAAACGAGCACATGTGGGTATCGACTAAGACCCCAGATCTTGTTTCCTTGCCGATAACACCACAATCAAAACTATCATCGCCGCAGCACTTGTTGTCAACAGGGCCTTCACCACCAAAGCCTTTTCCATCCAGCGATGACTTGCTACAGAGGAATTTGATTGCTCCAGCGCTCTGAGTACCATCGTCATTATTGTACATATCTTGCTTCTTTTGGCAATAAGGGATATCTCCTTTTGGTCCTCCTGCAGGACAGTAAAAACCCAATCCCAGGGAGATTGCAGGGGTGGCATATTTACATACTAGTTTGTTGGGAAGACTCCTTGCCTCATCTTTTACGCAGCCTGAAGGACAGGATCCACCACCGATGAAATCGCTTGCTGAACCATCGGTTGGGCAATTGACCACTGGTTGACCCCAGAAAGATGGAGTGGTATTCGAAGGATCCATCACTTCCTGCATATTACAGCCATGCATCAGATAGGCGATCTTGAAATCGGTTGTTGGCATTGTTTCTTTCGCGCATTCGAATTTTTGGGCGCCAACGCCAGAATTGCCATCCTCGTATGCCACAATTTCGTCTGTTTTGTTACATGAAGGAGGCACTTCCCTTGGCCCCCCATCTTTACCCTGACAATGGAAATTCCAACTTACATTGCGAGGAACTACGCACTGGCCCTGGGGATTTTTTACCTGGCCTGTCGGGCATTTAGGAAGTGAAAAAGAACCAGACTGATCGGAAGGGGGATCGGTGGTTGTTGTCATCGTGCATCCGGTCATCAAGTATGCTATTTTGAAATCTTTAGTGGATACAGTCGGCTGGGTGCAGGTGACTTCATGAGCTGTCCATGATGAACAAGCGCTCGATGACATATCGCAAGTAGGGTCCGTTGCTTCATATGAATATCTGCTGCAGCCGGGGGGCAGATCAGGAGGGCCATAGCATAGGAATTTTCTAGAAACGACAGTAGCAGGAGCTGGCTTGCATGCAAAGCCGCCGCCAGTGAGAGGGGTTCCTTCATCAACAACACAGCCAGCATTACAAGAAGTTTGTTGGGATCCGCTAGCAAAAGATTTTCCGCATACTATCGAAGAGTTATCAGGCTCGGTGATCTCCTGCTGCGAGCATCCTCCAAAAAGATACCCTATAGGAATTGAAGTCAACGTAACGTTATCAACAGAGGGGGGCAGAGTGGTAACCTCTTCCCAAGAAGTTCCTTGGACGCATGCACACGCATCATCATACGAATCTGGGTCAGTGTAAAGAAGGGGGCTTGCTGGAGGCCTTGCAGCGCAATAATGCGAGAATTGTTCTGGTGTCAATGTCCCACTGCCAGCGCGAAGGTTTTGCTTGTTGTAGCATCCGGCATCAGAGCTTGCACAATATTGGGCAAAGGCGACATTCAAAAAGCACAAGAATAGCAAGAGAAAACAATAAAGTACAATCACTCTTTTTTTATCCATCCTCTTTTTACACCCGAATTTGAAATAAAAGTATTCCCTTCAAAATGCCTTATAAAAACTTTTCTAATTCTAAAGGGGCGCTGGATGATTTTTTATTTTTTATTACAATGATACGCTTGGTCTATGTGCTAATCTTTTATTGCGAGTGCTGCTCGAGAATATTGAATACAAAATTCGATCACTGTGACTGAATTCGAAAATGCTAGGACAACCGAACCTTTGAAGTAAGATCGTTCCAAAAAGAAGCCGGATTGTAGATAGAAAATTCGCTCCCTTCTGAAATGACATAATACGAGCCATCCTGAGCAGCGCACTCAAGATATGAGTCATCATTGGTATTGGTCTTTTTCCTCGCGTTTACCAGTTCGCAGATATCGGTCTCAAACCCCTTGTATTGTACGATCAGCTTCTTATTATCAAAGTCCTCAAGGATACCATAAATTTCCTTGCCATTGCTCCTATCCATGTAGAGCTTGCTGAACTGGTAGACATCGTCCAAAAACGATGGGTTTTTGCTTTGATTGGTGAATAGGGATTTCCATAGCTTTCGAACGAAGTTTCGAATGCCTTCCACAATGCCAGGCTCTAGTGCAAAATCCTGCGTGCTAAATATCAACCCCCTATTCTTCGCATTATACCATACTCTTGATTTGCCGATATCACAGCTTACATAATTGTCTTTATCGTTGTTATAGGCCCGTCTGCAGGAATCAATGCCAAGGATCTCGAGGAGCGGGCTTTCATCATTAAGAGCTTCATTGAGCGTAGTTCCCACGATGATATTTTCTTCATAGGAAATAAGGCAAAAATTATTGGTATCCTGCTCTAAAAGCAATTCTACGTTGATTCCTTGTACGGTGAAGTCCCGATAATTGAGCACGACTTCTGGAATGTCACAAAAGAGCGTGTAGTCCTCGCCTTCCTCTACAAGCTGAGATAGCTTGGTTGCAACAAACTTTGTTCGTGAAGTCCAATTCCCATTTTCACAAAAGTAATCCTTGATGTATTGCCCATTGGCGATGCATTGCGGTTTTTTGGTTGGATCGTCATTCTCATTGGCCCTCCCATTGGGATCAACTAAACACTGCTCAGCCCTAGGACAGTAGCCAGAGGCGCTTTTATCAGGAGTGTATTTGAAAGGTGAGGGGATCCAGTTGCCTCCAATACATCGATAGCCGTATGTTGTTGGCGCGTTTGGATTTGCTCCTTGATCTTCCATGCATACCGAACCATTCCAACATTGGGTTTGTGAGCAGCATTGTGTCTGCTTGTTGACTGGAGTTTGGAATTCTGGCGGTGTCGTACTCAATTTCGATTTGTCCAGGCCATAGGAAAATCCCCATGAGCCGTTATGCTGGCAGACCATGAGCCTGTTGGAATCCTGCATGCACAACGGCGAATTATTGATCAATGTTTCATTAGTATGATGATCATTTAAATTTATTAGCGCTTCATCCTGAAGGTTGCATCCGAAAAATTGGCCCCGGTAGTTGATTACCGAGGTCAATGGAGGTACGAAATTGCCGCTCATTATGGCTTTCTTATTCCAGCACCCGCCTTTGCTCCCTTCAACATCATTGTAATATTCCGGATTGTCTTCAGCCTCGCTGCAGCATAAGGTACCTGTCCAAGTAAAATTGGCAGCTTCGCAGGTCAGCTTATCGAAATTATCAAGGTTTGTGGAGAACTTATTATTAGAAAGGCAGTAATGGATGTTGTTGCTTTCATTTACGAACTTACCCACTTGGAGTTCACTACCGGCGTTGTTTGAATTGCATACAGTAGTACCACAGCATTCCTTCCACTGCATTCGGTCTGCAAGGCACATGTATTCATGATTTTTTATGGTAAGTGTTGTTGATTCATTGCAGGGGATCCAGATGCTTCCATCAGAAACATATTGCTTTTGGTCGCATGAGAGGTCTACAACTTTGCCATGATTATCTTGTGCCGAGAGCCACGACCCTTCGTTCCTGGAATTAAACGAGCACATATGGGTGTCTATTAGGACCCCAGACCTTGTTTCCTTGCCGATAACCCCGCAATCAAAACTATCATCGCCGCAGCACTTGTTGTCTTCTGGCTCATCGCCAAATCCCTTACCATCGAGGGTCTTCTGATTGCAAGTGACTTCGTGTGCAGTATAGCTAGTGCAGGCGCTTTCTGGAGGGC
>CAZFPU010000010.1:6422-16768 GCA_964521145.1 uncultured Methanosarcinales archaeon
AATAGGGCGTTTCCTCCCAGGATCTTCTCGTGCAGCTTGGAGGTAATTCGGGAGGGCCAAAGCAGGCATATTTCCACGCCACGATTTTTGGATTGTCGGGGATGCACATGACACGGCCGGAAGAAGGGTCTTTCTTGCAGCCCGACGGGCAGGGTTTTGTAATGTCAAAAGAGGATCCTTGTGAGCAGGTGGCTGCAATATCAGGAGGATCAGTGATATCGGTCATCTGGCAGCTACTGAAGAGATAGCCTATTTTAAATTCCTTGGTTTGCATGGTCTGTCCTGTGCAAGTGACTTCGTGTGCAGTATAGCTAGTGCAGGCGCTTTCTGGAGGGCAATAGGGCGTTTCCTCCCAGGATCTTCTCGTGCAGCTTGGAGGTAATTCGGGAGGCCCATAACACAGGTATTTCCATGCAACCACTTTAGGAGGAGTTGCTGGCTTGCATGCTCCAGGTGTGCTTGTATCCACTACACAGCCTGCCGGGCATGCGCCTCCAAAACTGCCGGCACCGCCATGGTATCCTGCGCAGTTTGCAGCGGCATTAGGAGGGTCAGTGATATTGGTCATCTGGCAGCCACTGAAGAGATAAGACATTGGAATTGAAGTTAAAGTAGGCTCCTCGATTGCTTTATTAGTTACCACATTCTCCCACCCCGTGCCTTGAACGCAGCTGCACGCATCTTCATACGCATCCGGATCGGTGAACGTAAGAGTGCTTGATATCGGACGCTGCGCGCAATAATGGGAGAACTGCTCGGGGGGCAAGGTGCCTGAAGCTGCTTTTTTACCATCCGTGTCATAGCAGCCTGCATCGGTGGTCGAGCATTGCTGAGCAAACGAGAAACCAGCAAGGATAGTGAAGACAAGCAAGTAAGAAAAAAATAATCTGATCTTCGTATTATTCATCCTCTTTTTTTCACCAAAAACAATTATCAGATGATTTCACAGAAATTGCCTTATAAAAGCTTTTCTAGCTTCTGAGTGAACTCATGAAAATGGTAATGCTTCACATTGGCGCCGCACGCATGCTCATGCCCGCCCCCGTATCCTTCTAAACCAACCATTGCCTGCTCGAGCGCAGCAGGGATCTGTTTCTTGGTGCTTCGAATGCTCATGCGAATCTCCTCACCTTTTTGCCTGCCAACCAGAATTATCTTGTTGGGATATCGATATAGCAATTCGTTTGCAAGATCGCCAGTAAAAGACATGGTGTCATCGCTGTAGGTAAAGACAAGCATCTTTGAGCGTTTGGATACTCCTTTAAGCGCATTTTCAAGCAATGAGTCATACATTCTTTTTATCCGTTCATATTCCTTGAAAATAAATTTGCCTGCAGGCGTTGTCTGCTCTAGAATTTCCCCAGGTTCTGCTATCCTTGTCAGCGTATTCACTCTTTTTCGTACATCAGAGGTCTGTCCTTTTAGGCAGAATGAAAAAACCTTGATGAGTTCTCCGATCTTGCTCTTGAAATACCACTCCTGCACTTTCCTGCTCCCGATAGAATACTGCGGATATTTTTTCTTGAATTCCTTGTAGAAATCAGGCAGGTGCATATCAGCAACAGAACCGACCATGCCAATCCATATATCTTGCTTCACCGTCTTGTAGCAAAGATACGATGTTGGAAAATACGCATCCGATTTTATGAGGCGTGGATTAAATATTTTCACATTATGGCGATCATAAGGCCCATGATGATCGACCCAGATGACAGGAACAGGTGATGCATCGATAAAGTCCTGCTCAAGAAGCGCAACATCCAAAACAAAAACTTTGTCCGCATGATATTCTTGTATCTTGGGGGCAAGCATCGCATTTAATTTCGGATGAGTCTTTACCACAATGCCATGCCCTTCTCTTAGGTAGCGGTAGAACAGTAAGAAAGAAGAGAGTCCATCAGGATCATCATCATAGAAAAAAACAGGATTTTTGCAGGTGTCTAATTCACTTTTTAGCTGTTCGTATTGTTTGTCTGATAACATCTGGTTTTAGGAATGAGGGTAGTATTTAAAGATTCATTTTTAAATTGGTCGCAAAGCCAAGATAAGCACAATCTTTTTATCTATTCTATCATCATTACTTCCTATGCACCTCCCCAAGTATTCTACAAAGAACCATCCGCTCTTCAACTGTGGCAACGCTAACTGCCCCATCTGCGCGAAAGCATATTCCCAACTAAAGATCAAAAAGATGCCGCTCAAGGAATCATTTTCCTCTCAAGCAGTTGCTCCATTCATCGGAAGGTTTGGCTATCCGCACATAAATATAGGCGTTTTAGCGCCTCCGATGTCAGAGGAAGACACCTGGATGTATGATGCCCCAAGATACTGGGCCGCCAATGATTTCCAGATACCAAAGATTATTGATTTTAGATCTTCATTGATCAATTCCAAAACCAATATCCATATCAAGAAAAAAGAACAATTCTTGGAGCTAAATCAAGAAGTTGCGCTTGCCTCATTGCCAGTTCCCATTGATGTTGAACTCAAGAAAAAACCAGTGGTTCGGGTGAATTTCGACAACCTGATGGCGCCTCAGGGCCCCCAGGCAGAGATAGAGAAAGCAAAGCTTACCCAAAATCCCAAGATACACACTAAAGTGCAGAAAGTACATTATGCAAGCGATATGAAGGCAGCAGATGCGTTGGCTTACCTGTATGAAAACAAATTTGATGAGAATTTTTTATCAAGGATATTTAGCGTGGGCTCAATAGGCCTAGAGACCAATAGAAAAATAGTGCCAACGAGGTGGAGTATTGTTGCTACCGATTCCCAGATAGGAGATCACCTGGTCTCTAAAATTAAAAAATATAGTCATACTAATTATCTAGCGTTTTTTGGAGGCTATCTAGGTAATTTTTATGCAATCTTTTTCTTTCCTGAGGTGTGGAATTATGAATTATTTGAAACGCATATTTCAAAACCAGACCACTTTATGACCGATTATGAACCTTATGGAGGCAGAAAAACATATGCCGAGCAAACAGCAGGCGGATTTTATGCATGTAGGCTCTCGATATCAGAAAAATTGAATCAAATGAAAAGACAGGGCAGTGTTTTGGCATTGCGCTTTATAACGGGAGATTATACATTACCTTTAGGCGTTTTTGTATGTAGGGAAGCTGCACGAAAGGCTTTGCAAAATGTGCCAATAGAATTTTCATCAAAAGAATTGATGCTTGACTACGCAAAGAAATTATCTTGGAAAAGGTTTGGGATTAAGATAGACAATATAATTGGGGGCAGCATTTTATTAAAAAGCATAAAAGGGCAATCAAAACTCGCGAGCTTTCTTTAAGATCAGATTTGGTACACTAGTCACTGGACATTTAGACGTGAAGTATATAAGCAATTCTTTTCATTTTTAATCACTTATAAGAACACTTCAACTGCCAAATAATAATTTCATTTCCATAAAAAATCATTTACGCAGTTTTAGCCAAGAATGACATGGTGATTTAAAATGTTAAAAAATAATTCAAAGAAAGAAATTATTTATTTGGATTTATTTGAATTGCATGATGAGATTTTAGATGACAAGCCAAAAAAATGGATTTGCGCCAAAGGAAAAGACCTGGAGAATGAAATAACCAGGTTAATACAAAAGAAGGTTAGCAACAATTTCTCGAAAACAGACCTTGTAAGGCATTTTATGCGAAAGTTCAAAATATGACTATCTAAGAGAGTATGAGGTCAGCCCCGTACAAAAAAATAATATTTAAATATAAGTAGATGATTCCAGATCCTATGAATCCGAACGGCAATGCTCAAATCACAAGCGTTTTGCTAGTTCTCAATCTTATTCTGCTGCTGCTATAGGACCCAAAAGCGTTAACATATCTTTTCGGGTCTTGCATCGTTTGATAAAATTTCTAGATATGTTGACACACAATGATTACGGAGAGGAATATCATGAAAAACAAAAAGGAACCTATCATTTTTGACACGACATTAAGAGAGGGCTTTCAGACTCCCGGAGGCATTGGCGCTTCACTTGAAGAAAGAGTGGCAATCGCAGGCCATATCCAGAATTATGCGCATTGGATGGAGCTAGGCATGCCAGCTAATAATGTGGATTATGATATAATAAGCGCAATCCGGGATCGATTTTTGGAAGAAAAGTATGATGTGGGGGTCGCTGTGTTGCTTCGCTGCACCGATCTTGATATCGATAGGGCTTCCGAAGTCATGGCAAATTATCCCAAAAGCATGGCCCATGTCTTTGTGGGGACTTCAGAGCAGCACAGAGATACTCGATTCAAAGGAAAATTAGGAGTTGAAGGATATGAAGAGATGATCTTTGAGTATGTGAAGAAAGCAGCAGAAAGGCCTGAATTCAAAAGAGTCATGTTTTCTCCAGAAGATTCATTTCGCACATATATGCAGGATTTAGGCAAAAGAAGTCGGAATCGTGTTTTCTTTAGGTTCCTAGATGCTGCAAAGAGAGGATATGAAGAAGGTAATAGGCGAGTTGGCAGAAAAACGCCAATTATTTTGAATCTTCCCGATACCACCGGCGGAAGCACCGTATATGAATTTGACAAGGTGATCCGAGCAGCCCAGAAAAGATATGGAGACAGTGTGGAATTAAGTGTGCATGGTCACAACGATTCGGACACCTCTTCAGCACAGGCATGGGATGTGTACCAGAGAAGAGATGTCCCTTGGATCCATACCACGTTTTCCCATCTAGGCGAAAGAAATGGCATAGCGCCAACTGATTTGACCATTAAAGTTGCTGCCGAACGCGGTTGGTTGACTGATAGGCGTATTGTAAATCCAGAAAATCTTGCGCTGCTTGACCACACTAATCGTACGGTAATGGCACTACTTGGAAGAGAAATCCCCGATGAACACCTGTATCGAACGCTTGTTTCCACAGCAGGAATTCACACGGCCATTGCAAGCATAAATCCGCAAACATACCACATCCGAGGATCAGAATACGGTTCAGACCCAATACTTGAATTGGGACCAACATCGGGAAGCAAACAGGTAATTGATGTACTCGCTGCAAACAACATAAGATATGATGCAGATAAAATGGAGGCGTTTACTGATCAGCTCAAGGCGCAGGCGAATAAAAGAAAAGCGCCCATCTCAGAAACACGGATTTGTTATGAAGCTCAAAAATATTTTAATGAGCTTAGCGAGCATAGGGGATTAATTGTAGATAGGTACAATGTAAGAACCAATGAAACAGGCCATACTGAACTGTATATGGAATGTAGGGTTGGAAATACCTCGTTCACAAAAACAAAAATCAATGGAGGTCCTGTGGAAGCGGCAATAGATCTGTTAAATGAGGTTGCCACTGAGAATGGACAAAAGCCTGTCGCGCTTGAAGGATATCGATCACGAGTGATTCCCAATCTAGGCTCTGAGTATACGCGCTGGGAACGAGGGGGACGACCAAAAATATTGCATGGGGTTGGAAAAGACGCTGATCTTGCCGTCTCAGTTATCTTTAATGATAACGGGAAACTCTATCATGGATGGAATAGGCACAAAGCAACCACTGTAGCAGAGGTTGGGTCGGTAATCAATGGCTTTCAAGAAATGTTTGCTCTAAGATATTGGCAAAAGGGATAAGTTGAAGCTTATTTTTTTAATCTTAATTCCTCAAGTTCCCTCTTAAACCTAGAAAGCGTCTTCGTGATATGCTCAGGCTGCGTCTGTAAAATCTTTACCAGCTCAGCAAGCACATTGCCCTCGTATTGCAGCCGTTTGACGAGCACATATTCAGTCTCCATAAGTCGTTTTCCTTTCTTCTCAGATTTTTTCGCTGCCTTCCATTTCTCAAATAATTCCAAGGCTCTGGCAGGAAGCTCATGCACCTGCACATCAAGGAGTTTTGCAGCAGCTTCAAGGATATCTTCTTTTCCGCCAAGCTCTCGTTCGGCAGCAACGCCAGCAGTGAATTCTATTCGCACAATTGAGTCTGAGAGTTTTGTTGATTTCAGCAGATGGATAGTGCCTGCTTCACCGGTCTTATCAAGATGGGTCCCTCCGCAAGCCTGCACATCGAGGCCATGGATCTCTACGATTCGAAGCTCTTTTCCAGGAACCGCTCCCCCTTGGTAGATCGCCATGCCGAATTTCTGCTCGGCTTCTGTCCTCGGATAGAATTTTTTTATGATGGGAATATCTTGCCTAACGATGTGATTTGCTTCTTCCTCGATTAGTTTCATTTCCTTATCAGTCAATCCTTGATAGTGTGTGATGTCCAAAGAAGCCTTTTCCTTTGTTTTCTTCGCCCCTGCCTGATTGATGTGATTTCCCAGGATTTTTCGAGCGGAAAGGCCCACAATATGCGTTGCTGTGTGGTGCTGTGCCAATTGTTTTCTTCGATCGATATCGATTGCTATTGTAACTACTTGCCCTTCCTTGAAATTTGGCTTTTCTTTTAATTGATGGACGATAACTGCGCCCTGCTTGAAGATATCGATGATTTCAATTCCATTGATGTCGCCAATGTCATGCATTTGGCCCCCTGAAGTTGGATACGCTACCGTTTGGTCCAAGACGATATTATGATCTATTATTTTCAAGACCTTTGCTTCATTTTTATTCAAAAGGTAACTATCAAAGTACAATGCCTTAGTGTCGGGAATTCCTTCCAGTGGCAATTTCTCCTCTTTTTGGGTTGCATGCTCCTGTTCTTTTTTCGCGTGCAATTCAGCGATACGCACATAAAAATTATCAGGGATCTTGACCTCAGTGCCCGCTTTTGCCGCTTCTTCTCGAATCAGTTCGGGGGCGATGCCTTGGCTATCGTATAGCATCAGTAATTTTTCGTCATTGATCGGTTCAGTTAACAGTTTTCCAATTATGGATACGGTCTTTTCTCTGGTTGCCTTGTATTTGCGATGCTCAACATGCAAGATCTCCTGCACTTCCTTGAGATTTGTTGATAATTCCGGCCACAGCGGCTTGACATAGGCTGCATGCATCTCGCATAACTTGAAAAAATCAATGTTCCAGTCGCATTTATCCATTAAAGACATTGCTCTACGATAGAGAACACGAAGATTATAGCCCCCTCCCACATTGCTTGGCAGTGCGCCATCAGATAATGCGACGAGCAATGCGCGTGAGTGCTCGGCAATTGAATACAAGGCAGCACTTTGCGATATGCTTTCTTTGAGGAATTTGACTTCAACGCCAATGCTTGATGCGACGCTTCCCCAGGTCTTATCAATATCATCGACCTCATCTACATTCAGATACGATGCGTAAGGCAAGAATTTCTGCATGAGCTGCTGATCTACTTGCATGCCCGTTATTTTTTTAAGTTCCGCGACAACTGTTGGAAAAGTCGTTTCATAGCTTGTTGATTTTGCCTGGGTAAACCAAGCATTTCTCTCATGGCCCATCCCCATATCCAGGACTTTGAGGTTAAGCTCTTTGGTTCCAGTTGGTGTGACTTCATAGAGCATGTAGACTTGATTTCCAAGTTCTAATCCCCTGCTAAAATATTCCATGCAGGGCCCGAAATTGCCGCCGCCAGCCCACGCGTCCTCGTGGAATTTGATCTCTTCTTTTGTCAGCCCAAGGCCATCTTTGAGCCAAAGATAGATGTCCCTAAAATGCCTAGCCTGATCCCACTTATCGGGAGTCATGAACGCGTGCTGCCCGATCATATCAAAACAGGAGTAATGCGCTCCAGTGATCCCAATGTTATCGATATCATTGAATCGAAGGCATAACTGCGGGATGACAAGAGGATTTGCCGGAGGCTGCACCTCACCGGATACAACGTAAGGCTGGAAATCATAGATAGAAGCCTGAACGAATTCGGTGTCCTGCCTCCACCGTGCCGTCACCGGATATCTGGGAATTGGCGTGTATCCTAATTTGGTGAATAATTTGGAGAATTCCTGCCATACTTGGATATAATCAAGTTTTTTCTTCGCAGGAGTGTTTCCGATGAATCGAAACCCCCCAGAACATGAAGGATCGCCGCAGAATTCCTCAGTTCCAGTCGACCAGAAAAATATGCTGCAGCGTTTGCATTGTGCGCGGTGGAATCCTTCCTCTTTCAGGACGGAAGTGGCATAATAGCTATCAGGATTTTTTGATGCTAAGGCCTTGAATTCTTTTTTAATTTCTTTGTCGGTTTTCATTTTGTTTATGGAATTAATAATGTTCCAAACGGCCAGTACCATCTTCTCGCCTGTCAATTAGCGTATCTACGCTGGCAAAAAGGGGCACTCCCTTCGGTCGGCCCCTAGCCACTATAATTACGCGATGCCGGAGGCGGAATTGTTTTGTTTGTTCCTAAACCTTGATCTGGATGGGGCAACACACCATCACACTCGCTTCTACTATCGCAATGAGGGTACTGACCTAATTTTTGAATGTAATTTGTCCCTATACCTGTTTGGATTGGCAAGGATTTATAAGGTTTTTTAGGCAAAATTGCTTAAAGATGGTAATGAAACTCATTGATGCATTCTTAAAGCTGCGCATCCACGTTGCTCTGCTTTTTTTTCTTCTGCTTTTACAGAAATTGGATGGTCTTCGATATGTTGAACTATCTGCCAAGATCCTCATTGCGCTTTCATTCACTGCGCTCACGCTTTCTATCTATATCTTCAATAAAGTAACCGGAATGAAAGAAGACCGCATCAACAACAAAAAAGACACAGTTGCCAAGAAAAACAAGATAGCATTGTCTGCGCTCGGCGCGATCTTATTTTTCATCCCGCTAGTATATTTAGGGACGATCAATAAAAATCTGGCATTGCTGTATCTGGGGGCAGGCGTATTGGGATTCTTCTACAGTTTTGAGGTGAGGATTTTTTCCTTGCAATTGCCTTTGAAACGCATTCTATTCGTAAAAAATGTCGCTTCTGCTTTTGGTTGGTCTGCAACCATAATGCTTATACCCTTCATTCTTGGAAATGCATGGACACCCGATACATCCGGCATTTGGTTGATCCTATTCTTGACGATCCTTTCAGTCGAGATTTTATGGGATATCAAGGACATCAAAGGCGATAAGGAAAACAAGATAAAAACAATACCCAATACGTACGGGATAGCCATTGCAAAAAAAATGGTTTGGTCATTGCTTTTTTTCGTGCTGATTATGATGATAGCATTTAGGAACTCCCCGACTTATTTCATTGGGATAGTTCTGATGGCAATCGCAACGTATCTTGTCAAAGAAAAAAGCCAATTGTTTTTCTACCATGCGATTGTTTTTGTTTGGATTGCCCTCTTGGTTCTCGAAGTCTTCATAATCTGAACCATTCTGCGATCCTCTTCTCGTTTGCAAGAGTGGCGCTGATGTGCAAAAAGCTCCAGATCACAAAAAACTGCAAGGAGAAGAGGATATAATAGATGAAAGAGCTTGCAAATGGTTCAAAGAACATGCCAAGTATCCATGCCAGGAGCAATCCGATATGCAGGTACGCGCTGATGCGAAGATATTTTGATCTTGAGGCCATTGAAGAGTCATTTGCTTTTGTTCTTGCAAGATAATAGAAGAACCATGCGATATAATGATAGAGGATGACAAACCCAACGAGATAGACGAACTCTGGAACCAGTGAAAAAAAGATTGCACCATATACCGTAAGCGCGCATAGGGTAAAAATCAGCTTGTGTAAAGCCTTGCCTTTCCTCAAGAGCAGATATACCAAGACCCCAAGGGATGCCAGGCAAGTTGCCAGCACCATCTGATCCAGGAGAGGGACACTGTATAGAGGGCCAGATTCTTGCTCAGTCATTGAAGCTATGGTGATTACGGCCTCTGTTTTCTGCACGATAAATGAGAAGCTCGGAGTTTGAACGCAAGCAAGAACAAGGGCGCACGAGAGTATCGCCAAAAAAATTGCGATGGTGAATGAGTCTTTATGCTCTCCCATAAAATGAACATACATGGTGCGTTCATTGAGGATATGATGCACAAAGAAATAGATCGCTATGAAGAGGAGGCCAAACATATATCCATACGTAAAATTAATCCCGGCAAATACAAAGAATGGTATCGCGACCGCAAGAATGAAGACAAGCTTCTTTGCAAGGCTTGGGATCTTATGTTTTATGGCAACGCCTTGGTATATCGCTGCCGTGAACGTGTGGCCGGCGCCAAGAAACACGTAGAGCATGATGAAAACAGACCATTGCAGCTTTTTTGTTGGGATGAAGAGTATGAAAGAAACGAGCAGAAGCGTCAGCACGATTGTGCCTATCTTTTGTTTCCAGTAGTTGGATTTAGTTGTTTCCATGGCCATTGATTATGTCTTATTGAATAGGTCACGTATTGGTATCTCATTTATCAAAGTCGCGCTGATATGCATGAATGTCCATATGACGAAATAATTGAGTGAAAATAA
>CAZFPU010000010.1:16778-20586 GCA_964521145.1 uncultured Methanosarcinales archaeon
AAGTATGAAGGAGACGAGCAAAAGACTCAGCGCTATCGTGCCTATCTTTTGCTTCCAGTAATTGGCTTTGGCCTGTTCTATGATCATAAAGATTAATTCCTATTGAGCAGATTGAGGATAGGAGTCTCATTTATTAGTGTGGCGCTTATGTGCATGAACGTCCATATTACAAAATAATTGAGTGAAAATAGTATCACGTATAGAGTGTTTGCCAAGAAGTGCACGGTGAGATTACCAGCAATGAAAATGATGAAGAGCAAGGCATAGATGCTGGCGCTGATCAAGAGATAGGATCTTCTTGTCGAGAGTAAAGGCCCTTTGGAAGTTGTTTTCCCAAGGTAATAGATGAACCAGGTCACATAATGATATATTATTATGAAAGCCATCAGATGGAGAAAATCCAATGCGATTTTAGAGACTGTCAAAAAAAGCAAAAGGGCAAAAAACAAGGACCAGAAAGAGGTCTGCATCCTTGAGATTTTTCCACAGACCCACTGCCAAAAGAAAAGCAGCACGCCAAGGAAGTAGCAAATGAAGGGCAGGAATGTCGGAATCAGCCTTGAATTATCTTCAAATGTCATCTCAAGAAAGATGCTTGTCCTATAGATTTCGTGTTTTGATAGGGCAAATGAGAAATCAGGGTGTGCAGTCGAAAGAAAATACGTTCCAAGCAGGACCAGGATAAGCGAAATAGTAAATCCATAAGGTATTGCGTGCAATCTGTTTGATTGCCCCCACATGGTCTGCTCATTGAGCATGTTATGCACGATAAAATACGCTCCAATGAATACGAGTGCCCATTCATTCAAGCCCAACTCAAAATAAAGATAGGCAAGTATGGCAACCAATACCAGGAGCATGACTGAGAAAACCATCCTTGAATGCATCGAAGGCACTTTCCTCCCAATACTATTGAACTGATAGATATAGCTTATTATGAAATGGCCCTGCCCAAAAAATATCAAAAGTAATATGAGGACATTCCACTGAGCCTGCCCTGGGAAGAAAAACACAACAAGGCCAAGTATCAGCAAGGTCAGCAATATCGACAATGCCTTATTTACAAAAAAGGCTTTGGCATGTGAACTAATCATTTTCTGTGTGCACGTGGATTTGATTATATAAATTGTGCTTCTTGGGATTTATAGGAAAGGTGAACTTCCTTAGTTTCGTGCTGCTTGTCGATACCCTACCCCTTATATTTTATCAATATTTAGGCAAAACTAGATTGCTATTTATCCTCTTAAGGTATCGTCTTGTATTTCGTATTCAGAAGTCCCCATTCAAAAAATATAAGGCCGATCGCAAGCAGTATCAGCGGAATTCGAAGATTGAAAGGGATGCTGGATTCAGAGACCGTTGCTATATCCTTGTAAGCTGCCCCAAGCTGCTCGGAATTCTCAGCAGAATAGAACGAGCCTCCCGTCGCAGATGCGATCCTCTTAAGAAGGGTGTCATAGACCGATGATGTGTAATTAAGGCCTGGAACTTCTCCTCCAAATGCTGTGCCAACAGCGATTGTATGGATCTGCACATTGGCTTGTCTCGTCTCTAATAAGATACGCTCTAGTTCCTCATCGCTGAGCACGTTCTCGCGTCCATCGGTTAGCAGTATGATTATGTTTGGCTTCGAGACATCGGTGAAGAGTCCAAGGGACACTTTTATGGCATCACCTATTGCCGTGCCGTGTATAGAACTGAATTCGACCGACTGGATTATGGATCGAACGGCGATCAGATCGCTCATGAGCGGCGCCTCTATCTGCGCAAGCCCTGAGAATGAGACGATCCCTATTTTCGCTCTGGCATCAATAGTATCCACAAACAACAGGGCTGAATCCTTTGCGGCTTCAAGCCTGTTTGGCTTTAAATCAGATGCAAGCATGCTCCCTGATGCGTCAAGGGCCAACACGTAGTTGTTATCACTGCTTTTTCCCTTAAACCAAAATACGCTCCCCGCGGCGGCCGCGATGAGCGATGTGATGACTAAAAGCCTTAGGATCAAAATAAGCCAATTGGTGCTTATCTTTTTCTTTCCTGATACCCGCTCTATCGCTTCAAAGTTCGCGAATCGCAGCGCCCTCTTCTTGACAAAGCGAAGAGACGAAAAATGAGTCACCAAAAAGAGAGGAAGCACGCTTAGCAGCCATAAGTATTGCGGATCGCTAAAAGTTATAGCCATCGTGATCTCCTTCGGGCGAAAAAACGAACAACACTATCTGCAAAATTCTGGTTGGTCTCCAAAAGAAGCGATTCGATGCGTGCTTTTTTGAGCAGCTGCTGTGTCTGCGCAAGCTGCTCGGCAGCAGCGCTTGCATATTCTTTTTTGATCCTATCGACATCGACAAAAAGTATATTGCTAGAAAAAGGATCTTCGATCACGGTCTGGCCTACCTTGTCCTTTAGCCTAAGGTCCTGAGGATCTCGAACAATGAGCGCTACAACATCAGTCTTTTCGGAGAGTGCATGCAGGATGCGCTCCCATCGCTGCTCAAGGCCAAGAAAATCAGAGATGATAATGATGACAGAGCCTGGCCGCGCAAATCGCTGCAGGAAGAGCATCGGCTTTGTGAGACCATGCATCCCCCCATAGAGCTTAGGTTCGGTAAGAGCCCGAGAGATAAGGCTAAAATGCCTTGCGCCAAAGCTAGGGGGGATAAATTTCACCACATCGTCATTGAACATGAGCAGGCTTACGATATCGTCATTTTTAAGAAAGATATATGAAAGGGAAGCGGCAAGCTCGGCCGCGTATTCACATTTGATCTTTGGCGTCGATGAAAAGAGCATGCTGTTGCTTACGTCCATGACAATGAACATATTGAGGGTCTTAAGCTGGGTATACTGGCGCATAAGAAGCTCACGATGCTTAAGCGATGCCTTCCAGTCAATAAGCGATGCGTCCTGGCCTACGGAGAATCGCTGGAAGTCCTCGAATTCGATACCTTTTTTCTTCTGCATCGATCTGAATTCACCAGAGTATTCAGATTCGACGACCTTTTTGGTTAGAATCTCAAGCTTTCGAATCAAAGGCTTGAAGTCGAGTTTTATTTCGTTCATACGTGATAGCCTTGCATGGTCACAGCAAGTAAACTTCTCAGATTTTTTGGCATCACCAAGATGGATGAAAAAATCCAGGACGTTCCCTGAGTAATGATATAATAGATTTTTGGGTTTCTTGCCTAAAGATACTTGCCCGAATTGATGATTATGTATGCCAGCTCTTCACATTCATGGCACCGGAACTTTTCTTAGGACCTCGCTAATTATCTTATCCGAGTCTATATTGTCCACCTGCGCCTCATAGTTTAGGAATATGCGATGGCGAAGCACATCCTTGGTGACTTCCTTGACATCCTGAGGCGTTACATATTTTCTTCCAGAGATGAGCGCGTGCGCCTTCGCGCTTATGAAGATCCCGATGCTTGCCCGAGGTGATGCCCCAAATTCAAGATACTTTGCGGCGCTTATATTGTATTTGGTTGGATTTCTTGTCGCATCAATTATGGCGATGATATACTTTCTGATATGCTCATTGGTGTATATGTTCATGGTCGCCTGCTGAAGCCTCTTGATCTTCTCCTCATTGAATATGGGCTGTACCTCAAAACTCTTGAAATCCCTAAGCGTCATGTTCTGTTGCAGCACGAACTCTTCCTCAGCAACTGTTGGATAGGTGACCTTGAGCTTGAATAGGAATCGATCCACCTGGGCTTCTGGCAAGGTATATACACCAAGGCTCTCTAGAGGATTTTGGGTTGCGATCACCATGAATGGGTTTGGCAGCGGATAGGTCTCTTTGCCAATC
>CAZFPU010000011.1:0-20414 GCA_964521145.1 uncultured Methanosarcinales archaeon
AGCTGGCCTTCCATGTCCTTTGTCCTGAAGTATATCCTAAAATCAAGAAAGAAATAAACAAGCATTATGAAAAGCGTGGAAAGGGCAAGCTGTATGAAAGTCCAGGCAAAAGTGGATATGAGAAGAATTTCAAGGTTTCGCAGCAAGATGGGGAGCAGCTCGATTTTAGGAATGATTCATTTGATCTGATAATATGTAGGGGGTCATTGCATCACCTACCTAATCCAAACAAAGGATTGCAGGAAATGCATAGAGTTCTTGCCAAAGGGGGCGAATTACTCATCTCTGAACCAGTGAGCAATCTCATTGTGAAATCAATGCGCAAAGTGTTCTACAAAAAAATGGATCATTTTTCAGGAACGCACCAATCATTCACGCATAAAGAATTCATTGATTTATTGGAAGAAGAAAAATTTGTTATTGAGAAGAAAAAATATTATGGATTGCTGGCATTTCCTTTTGCCTATCCTGATATAATCAGCGCTTTTAATCATGTCCCTTATATATTTCCAAGAGCGCTAACATCTATAGATGCCGTGCTACTCAAAGTTCCAATTGTACGTGGCTTTAGCTTCGCCTATTTTGTTCTAGCCAAGAAAAAATAACTTCCAGCCTCTTAAGAGTCTTTCATTAAAAGATAGCAATTTTATTTTTTTCCGAAAAAGATTCGTTTATTAATTGATGGACAAATGAATTACTTAGTTTGAATAGTGTTTTTACACTGATAAATCGAAAATCATTTCATGCATCTAAGAAAATAGTCTTTTTCTGATCGGTCTCCTCAACCCACTGCACAAACCTCTTGATGCCTGTCTTCAAATCCACAGTAGTCTCATATCCCAGCTTTGTCTTTATCTTGCTAAGATCAGGGCATCTTCTTTTTGGATCCGCCTTTGCATAGGCATCAGTTGGTCCTAGCACATGCGATATCTTTGGCTTATTCTCAAAGATCTCAGAGACTATCTCGCCAAGTGCGGACATGTTTATTTCGTCATTTTCATTACCGACATTAAAAGCCTCGCCATTATAGTCGCATAGCAGCACTTTAAAAAAGCCGGTCATGGCATCAGTAACGTAGCAAAATGTCCTGGTGTTGTTTCCAGCCCCATAGACGGGTATTGGTTTGTTTTGCAGGATGTTGGCAATGAAATTGGGAATTACCCGGTAATCATCAAGGCGCATGAGCGGCCCATAGACATTGAATGGCCTCACAGCCTTTACCGGCACATTATATACTTGATGATATGCAACGCAGAGCGTCTCTCCCAATCGTTTTGATTCGTCATAGTTTGATCTTGGACCAACGCAGGAAACATTGCCATTATAATTCTCAGGCGTTGGAACGAACTGCGGATCAGGGTCCCCATACACTTCGCTTGAGCTAAAAAACAAGATACTTTCGACCTTTTTCTCCTTGGCGAGCTCGAGCATGTTTTTGGTCCCAAAAACTCCCACATCGATTGTTTCTATTATGAATTTCCTATAGAATTTGGGGGAAGCGATGCCTGCCGCGCTTAAGATGAAATGAACCGGTTCATCTATATTAAGGGGTTTTGAAACATCATGCTGTATCGCCTTAAATGCAGGCCCTTCTGCTATCGGATACGCTGAACCCGTCACAAAATTATCAACAGAGATCACTCTGCATGGCTTCTCGAATTGATGCTTATTGAGGTGATCTATTGTTAAAATGAAATACTTTCCAAGAAAGCCTGCGCCCCCGGTAATCAGAAGGGTTTTTCCCTCAAGCTTTTTTGCCTCGCTCTGGATTCGCTTAGCGATATTTTCAATGTCTTCCTCAAGGATTCCTTTTTTCATGGTGTAAGTACGATCATTATTTTTTTGCGTTTTTTCTTTTTTGAATTTTTAAAAGCACAAGTGTTAAAATAATTGCTTTGCTTCTATTGGAAATTCGCTTTATGGGTTTAATTTTATTTGATAACCGACACTGGTTTCTTCACTGCTTGTTTCTTTTGTATTGATACAATGAACACACTCAAAATTAAAAAATCGGCTTTTGGTCCTATAAGACTGGGTCGAATGGGTTTCTAAAAAAATACATACCTTCAAATCACCTTGTATTTCACGGTATGTTTCTCAAAATCCTTGCTATCCCTAGCCCCTGTAGTTAAATTGAGCATCACCGAATCTTCAAGGAACTTCATGGCGTGCGCGATCATCGGCTTTGTTATGACAAGCATGCCTGGTTCTATTGTCTGCTTTTCCATTTTGGCGTCTTTCTTTTTGAGGTCTTTTGAGTAGCTCTCATACCTTCCGCTGATAAGGTATTCGTACTGGATCTGCTCTGGATGGTAATGGTTTGCTCGAATGGCCCCTTTTTTTGAGGATATGATGGCGACGTGCGTTATTGGCTCATCAAGCACATTGGCAATTATCCCTCTTTCGTCTTCAAAAGCAGGCTCGATCTTCTTTATTATCTCATTTCCCATGAGAGAAGGGCAAGGAAGAATGATTTTAAATGTTTTCTTTTGGGATAAGTTTTAGGACCTTTTCGATCCTTTAATTACTGAAATCATTTATGCACCCTCTTTTTTGCAATTTGGGTAGTACAATGATACGTGACCAATGGGACAAAAGCCAAATGGCCAGTAACGATAAGAAGGCAATATTTCTAAACTACATTCAATAATTAAAAGAAGCGATAATAAAACAAAGATCGGGAAGGGCACGCGCTGGCTTAAGCTGATCATACTCTAAATAATCTCAAACTTAGGCAAAGGAACAATCACTTTCATACCTTTTTCATGGTATCTTTCAACTTTCTTTAAAATCTCATCTTTGAAGTTCCAAGCTAAAAGCAGTAGGTAGTCGGGTATATGCGCCCCTAGATGAAATGAATTTACTACCGGAATATGCGTCCCTGGGGCAAACTTTCCTACTTTAAGCGCATTATCATCGACAATATATTCGATATCCTCTTTGGTCAGATTGCAGAAATTAAGCAGAGTAGTTGATTTTGCCGGAGCACCATATGCCGCAATTCGTTTACTATCCTCTCTAAGCTCCTTGATTGCGGCAATGAGCCTCAGCTTTTTTTCAAAAACCTTCTTTGCGAAAGCAGCATAGGTCTCAAAAGAGTCGAGCTTTTTCCTTTTCTCGGCCATAAGATAATCAGATACGGCCATTCTCTGCGGGTTATTGTTTTCGCTCTTTTGCACGTATACTCTAAGTGATCCTCCATGCGTATCAACGTGCTCGATATCAAAGATGGTCATGCCTACTGTATTGAAGAAATTCTGTAGTGAGGTAACTGTGTAATAGTAGAGATGTTCATGGTAGATATTGTCAAAGGTCATGGTTTCAATGGTATCTAGGAAATATTGTATCTCTATGACAAAAGCACCATCTGGCTTGAGCAGTTTTTTGACAAGTTCCACAAATTCAGTTATATTTTCAGTATGGGCAAATACATTGGTTGCGCAAACAACATCGGCATGTCCTTTTTCCTTGATTATTGTCTCCACAGTCGCATTGGTAAGAAAATCGTTGATTGTCTCGATGCCATTACTGTTCGCGAGCGCAGCGATATTTGATGCCGGCTCTATTCCGACAATATTGCAGTATTTTTTGAGTCCTTGCAATAAGATCCCATCATTGCTTCCAATATCGACTGCAAGGGAATCCTTTTTGAGCCGAAATCTTTGTCCTAAGGTGTCAGCCATCTTCGTGAAATGGTCTCGAAAGGTCTTTGAAGTTGACGTAACATACACATAATGCGAAAACAGCTTTTCCTTAGGAACGATATGATCAAGATGCACAAGCTTTAGTTTTTCATTAAAACAAACCCTTAAGGGAAAAAACTCTTCTTGGTGCTTTAGGCCTTCTTTTTCAAGAAATTTGTTTGCAGGAGGGGTCTTTCCAAGGTCTAAAAACATCCTGCTCGATCCTTCCTTTAGCATCTGCGTTATCATGGTTTTTTAGGATAGAAATTTGTTTATTAAGGTTTTGGATGGCGTTCCATATACTCACAATCTTTATAAATAATCAATGGGTTCATGAAACTATGGTTGTACGTATCGTGGTTATTGGTCTTGGGCGTTTTGGCAAGAACTATGTGAAGACGATCCTTGGGCTTAAGCAGTATGATCTTGCGGGAATCTGCTCAAAGACATCAAATAAACTGCATGACATTACCTCTCAATTTGGTCTCAAAGGAGGCTTCTCAACAACAGAGCTTACCAAAGTGTTTTCTGATAAAAAAATAGACGCTGTTGTGATCGCAACACCTGCATCCACTCACTTTAAGATTGCAAAGCAGGCATTGCAGGTAAAAAAGCATGTGCTCATTGAGAAACCAGTTTGCTTATCTTCAGAGGAAGTCAGTGAATTGGATGCGCTCGCAAAAAAGCAGGGAAGAATCCTCATGGGCGCGCATATCCATTGCTACAATCCAGTTTTTGAGAGATTAAAAGAAGATATAAAAGCAAAAAAATTCAAGAAGATACGATCAATCAATCTAGTGCATGTCAACAACGGGCCAATTCGTGGTGATGTTGATGCTCTCTGGGATTACTTGCCTCATGCCTTCTCCATTTTCTATAATTTGCTCAATGAAAAACCAAAATCAATCCAGATAATTCCTCTGGAAATTGGAAAAAATAAAAAAACAGGATTGTTTTCAATGACAATTGGTTTTCCTTCAGGCATCATTGGCACATTTTTTGCCGGGTGGTCGTATCCGCATAAGAAATTCGAGCTATTCTTGCTTGGAGATCGCAAAGCTGCGCTTTTTGATGATCTAAATACTGATGCAAAACTCCAATATTTTACCATAACCAATAAAAACGATTATTTTGATCAAAAATCGCAGAAAATAACCTTCGAGAATACAATGCCGCTTGAAAAACAGCTTATTCATTTTGCGCAGTGCATTGAAAATAAAAAAACGCCAAAAACCGATGGAAAGCATGCTTTATTGATAACGCAACTAATTGAGGCAGCGCAAACATCGTTAAAAACAGGAAAACCAGTACTGCTCAAGGCATGACATTTTAAATTGATACAAGGTAGATGGCTTTTCGATCCATTTTGTATCAAAAAAATTATGTATTGAAAAAAATATATCCATTGGGTGTGAGGGCGTGTCTGGGTTGTCCCATTGAGACTGTTCGCAATGCCAAGCTATACCAATTGACAATACAAAAAACAGAAAAATATAGATTGTTCCCTGATTTAATGCAATAAACTATCAACATAAACAACTATGAAACTATCAATAATCATTCCGGTCTATAATGAGAAAAACACGCTCAAAGAGATCGTAGCGCGCGTTGAAGCGGTAAAGATGCCAGGGATAGACAAAGAAATAATCCTAGTCGATGACTGCTCAAAGGATGGATCGACACAAGTGCTCAAGAATCTCAAGGGCAATTATGTCAAGATCTTTTTTGATAAGAATCAGGGAAAAGGAGCTGCCTTGAAGGCAGGCATTGCCCTTGCAAAAGGCGATATCATCGTCTTTCAGGACGCGGATCTCGAATACGATCCCAATGATTTCAATGTGCTCATAAAACCGATTTTAGAAAAGAAAGCAGATATCACCTTTGGAACAAGATTTGTCAACCAAAACTTCATCCTTTTTGGAAAGAAAAAAACCATTCATGGCACGCATTGGATCGGCAATAAAGGTTTGACGCTGATCTTTAATATCTTGTATGGAACTAAGCTAACTGATGTCGAGCCCTGCTATAAGATGTTTCGATCCTCTGTCTTGAAATCCGTTCGGGTTAATAGCAATCGCTTTGAGTACGATATCGAGTTAATGTGCAAATTAGTGAAAAGAGGCCATAAGATAGTCCAATTACCCATCAAATACAACCCCCGGAAATTTGAAGAAGGCAAGAAGATAAATTGGAAGGATGGGGTAATTGCCGGGCTTACGATGCTTAAGTTTAGGTTTAGTTCTTGATTGTTTATCTATAGTCGATTATTCCCATTCTAAAAAATAGAAAAACTCTTGAAAAAGAACTACTTTGCCAATGGTTTTACAATTGTTGTCTTAGTGGTTGGGTTGTTATACACTGTTTCAAAGCTATGTCTGCCCACCTCATCCATAAACTCCTTCTCATAAATTCCCGTCTGATCTATCCCAAAATCCTGATTGATCCAGATATAATCTGCATTCAAAATATTCTCAGGATACCCTGGCAAGGTCTGTCTCAACGTATTGAATGAAACACACTGACTGTTAGTAAGCAACAGATCATCTCGATTGGTATTCTCTTTTATCCAGACAAAATCGGCCTCATAGACCGACCACGCATTCGATGCGATCCATAATTTCATGATCGTGCCCAAAATGAACATAAGCCCAATGCCCGCAAAAGCCAGTACATACACTATTTTCTCTTTCCTTTGCATCAGCCTATCAAACCCTAAAGCCCACCAGAGCGCGATCGCAGGGAATGCAGGCAATAAAAATCTTGAAACAGACCAGGATGCATTGATTATATAGAATAGGATCAACACAATGAAGGAACTAACCCAGATGCTAAACAGTGCGGTATGCTTCTTATTTTTTTCAAAGACGCCCAAAACAAAAGGAATAATGAATACTACCGTTAAGATAAGCCAAATCCCCAACATAATGGAAATAAAAGGTATCGAAACGAACTTCAAAGCGGCAATATTGCCATCAGGAACCCCAAAGAAGCCAAGATACAACGAAATAATGCCTTCTAAACTGATTATCTTTCCAAAATCAACAAAACCAACGTTCGCATCAACAAATGATGGCACGCTGTACCCATGGAATAGACTATTCATAAATGGCCAGACTGGGTTTCCTAAGTAAACCAAATTTCTTAAGAACCACAATGAACCCAATGCTCCCGAAACAATGCAAAAAGCAGCCAATTTCTTCCAGATATCCTTCATTGATTCTCTTTTATAATAAAAAATGAAAAGAAGAACCGGCAATATGAATATCCCATTGTATTTGGTAAGGATAGTTAGGCCCGCTAGGATTGCAGAAATAACATATCTATCCTTAAGCATGAAGTATACGCTTGCAACGGCCAAGGCCCCAACAACACCATCGACATAGCTAAAAATACTGTAGTCAAATTGCACTGGAATCACTGCAAGGAAGAGCAGGGCATATAGGGCAACTTTTCCATTAAAAAGTTCTTTTCCAATCAAATAAGAAAACACAAGAAAAGATATGCCAAATAACGGAGATACCAATTTTATCAGAACCAATGCAGCATTTCCTCCAAACACTGAAAATATATTATAAAAAAACGCAACCACAAAATGAAAGAATGGCGGTGCCCAGAACGGTTCTGTCCTTCCAAACATCTCATGCAAAGGAATTTCGTGATTTTGAGCGATATACAACGCGTTTGAAAGCTGCCAGCACGCATCGCCTGAAACATGGTGAAATAACGCTAATGAGATCCTTAGAACGCCGGCAATGAGGATAACAAGAAACGCTATCTTGTCATATTTGTCCCAATCTTTGAATGATTTCATCGTGTGTTTGGAATATACCTGGTTGACATTTTTTATTTTTATTCAGTTTATTGTGTTCAATCGAATGCGAATGTCAGGATTACTAAGATCATGGGTTACTGTTTCCAATGGCATCGTTCAAATGGTATAAACCCAAGACCACTCAATACCCATGGCTGAGGTTTTCTCCCAAATAATTTTCTATTTTTTTATTAAAAAATCGATATACGGTCCACGCTATTATTTTCCTACTAAATTCTATAGTCCTAAACCTTTATTTCTTATTCGCAAGTTCAATCATCGCTTTTGAAAATGCATTCAAATCATGATTCTTGATGAGTTTTCCATTCTTGACGACCTCAGGATGTGAACCAAGGTTGAAAGCGACCACCGGTTTTCCACATGCCTGCGCTTCTCCAGCTGGCAAATTAAAGCCCTCCCATTGCGAACAGCTCACGTAAACATCACAGGCGCCATAATAGTTGGGAAGATCCTCATCAGCAACAAAACCAGTAAAAATAATATCCTTGTTAGCCATCTTTTTCAATTTTTTAAAATACCCTTCGAACACAGGCTTGCCTGCAATTATTAGAGTAGAGTTAGGAATCGTCTTCTGGGTCTGCTTGAATGCGTCAATGAGCATATGGATTCCCTTATGGGGAGACAATCTTCCGACATACAGGAACACTTTCTTTCCCTTCAAGCCATATCTCTTGATTATTTTCTCTCCAGAGACCTTTTTGTTGAATCGTTTCTCATCAATCTCATTGTAGACAACCTTTGCCTTGATTTTTGATTCTTCCAATAACACATCAGCCAAATACTGGCTTACTGAATATGCCTCATCGATGTTTTTTAGGGTTATATTATTGAAAAACAAAAACAAGAGCATGTACATTTTCTGCACATAATTATCCAAAAGGCCTGTTGTGTTGATTCCATGATCCCAATAGATGTATTTTATCTTGAACTCCTTTCTTGCTTTGTAGGCAAGCCAGTTCATGGGATAAAAATGGCTTATTACGACATCAAAATCCTTCAATAGACGATACTTCCTCATTTTTGCGATATCAAGAAAGAAAAACAGCCGATAGAGCCTTTGCAAAAGCAATGAAGAAGGCATCCCAAGCTCAATTACCTTGAAATCTTTTGGCTTTATTTTCGCTTCAAGGGCGATAATGGTGACCTCATGCCCCTTTTTGATGTAATCGCGTGCCTGCAGCTCAACAACCCTATCGATACCGCTATGGTAATTGAATGTTGGAGTTAGGATTGCGACTTTCATCTATATTCTCCCTCCAAGATGCAGAAACTTAAGTTTAAGGACCATCCAATATCCAGCCCCTAACTCAGCCAACCCTAATTTCGATTTGCCGATCTTTCTATTCACAAAAGTGATCGGTATCTCTTTTATCTTAAATCCCTTCAAATGAGCTTTGTAGAGCACTTCTTGGACAATTGCCGGGCCTTTAGCCTGCAGTTTCGACACATTGATTGTTTCCAATACTTTTCTCTTAAAACATCGATAGCCTGAATTGCAATCTTTTACTTTTATTCCTAGCATGATCGTAATGTATAGGTTCGCTCCCCAGGTGATAAAGCGCCTCAAGGGTCCTCGACCAACTTCTTTGCTTCCCTGCAATCTTCTCGATCCAAGCACCATGTCGGCATTTTTTAATTCGCTCAGCATCTGGGGAATGTATCTTGGATCATGCGAAAGATCGGCATCCATTTCAATAATTACATCAGCTCCGTTATCAAGGCAGTACTGAAAGCCATCTTTTCCTGCAGCCCCTCGCCCTTTGTCTTTTTTCCTTAACAATAAGTGCACATTTTTCTTTTTTTTGCCTATATCTTCAACAATTTGTGAGGTGCCATCAGGACTATTATCATCTACAACTACGATGTCCATGTTTTTTATTGGCAAACCTAGAATTTTTCCTATTAGAATTGGAATATTCTCTCTTTCATTGTACGTTGGAATCATGACCCAAGTTTTCATCGTGCCAAATCCACCACTGCTCTTATGATCTTATCAAGATTCCAAGTTGCAGGGTAATCGCATGTTGGCTTATAGGAGCAATAATCCTTACCAACACCCATTATTTTCGTCCCATTATCATATAATTCAATTTCTTGGGCAGGAGTTGGGTAAAAAAACGCCACTATCTTCTTGTGCAAGGAAATTCCCACGTGCATAGCCAAACTATCTGAGGTCAAAACAACATCGCATAAGCCAACTAAAGCAGCGAAATCAAGCAATGAATTATCACAGCCCGCATCAAAGACGTTTTTTGTCTTTTTCAGTATGTTTTTATTGCGCTCAACCTCTTCAGGACCCCCAAATAAGATAATATTCACTTTTTTTTCTTTTTGGATAGCGTTAATGATGAAAACAGTCTGCTCTTCACTCAATTTTTTATCCTGCCATCTTCCCCCAGCGCCTGTATTGATGCCAATAGTCTTCAATTTTCGATCAATTTTATTTTTTTTGGAAAATGCCTCTGCAAACTCGATATTTTTCTTGTCTAATACTAGCTGGGGTGGATATTTCTTTGGATCTTTAAGTCCTAAGATGGAAAAATGGATCTCTTGGTATGTTTTTTTGTTGGTGGCCTTCAATTGGTCAGCCTTTTTCTTGCCAAAACGAGAAATCAAGCCCATATCAAACCAGGGATTTGCATCAGGTGTGTAGGCTCTGTTTCCATCTTTAATAAAAGCGCCAACAAGTTTTTTTGTTTGTATCTTTGAAGCGAGCTTGCATGCAGCGTCTTCATCATCGAAGTTAATGATGTAATCGTATTTTTTAGGCATCTTTTCCTTTTTTTCTATAGCGTAAACAGTTCGAATGTGAGGATTATTCTTGATCAAATCAAGAGAATTGGATTTGGTCACCCAATCAATGAAGCAACCCTTGTATTTTTCTTTTAAGGCAGGCAATAGTGTAGTTGTCCTCAAAACATCACCCATTGCGCCTAACTTAATGACCAGTATTTCCATGCAACCTAGCGGGAATCTGGTATTTTAAAGGCTTGCTGTTTGGGCAGTGGCAGATATTGGTGAATGCAATGAATCTGCTCCATCCCCCAATAATTTATAAATTAATCAATCTGCTCCAATACATGCAGTTTTCAAAGAATCATCTTGAAATTGGCCTCTTCGTTCTTTTGTACCTTGGCGCGATCTATGTTTGGACACTGCCAATGCATAACAATCCACTGCCTTTTGGCGATGTGGACGCAAGCTCGCATTTCATGGTAGGAGACTCTATGTCTTCGCAGGATAGATCGATCGCAAAACTGCCCTACTACATCAAAGAGCGCTATGGTGGCCAAAATGACGCATTTCCAGAGCACATCTGGTACCCTCCGCAATATTGGACAAACGCAGGACTTTCCCAAATCCTTGGCCAGCATAGGACTTTGGCATTCTTTATCATCATAGCGATCTTTAGCAGCGCAATTGTAGTAACTTCCTTTTTTGTGGTAAAGCAGCTCTTTGGCTTCTGGCCTGCATTCTTATCGAGCCTATTGCTTGTTTTCTCAACAAGGGATTACATGGTGTATCTCTGGGGCCAATGGCCGCAGGCACTCTCATTCGCATTCACTCCTTTGGCATTGTATCTTTTTTATCGCTATCAGCAATCAAGAAAGAAATCCCAGGGACATACACAAGAAGACGTAAATAAGAAAAATAAAGACCCGTTCCAAACAAACGTATATCTCTACCTGCTTGCACTAATCCTCGCATCGCAATATTTTTTCCATCCGCAAGGGCTTATGGCTTCCGTGATTACGCTTATTTTCTATACGATCGTTTTGTGGGTAAAATATAAGAAAAGGCCTTTTTGCATCAAGAACTCGCTTATTGCTTTGGCACTTTTTGCCGTTGTTTGCGTGGCCTTTGCCCCCTACAACCTCGGCGAATTTTTCTCCCAACTAACATCCACTCCCGATGAAGCTCCCAAGGGCGCGCAATTCCAGAAACTCTTCCAATGGTATCAGGGAATAAAAAATGATCCTGGCTTGCCAGATTTTTATTTTAGCTATCCGGGCAGCCATGGAGGCATGCAAGATGCGCTCATTGCATGGTGGACCCTGCCTTTACTATTGCTCGGCTTGTTGTTTTTATTCCTTAAAAGAAATGATGAATCATGGCTCTATCTCTGTTTCTTTTTTGCTTTTTACTTATTGACGAGATTAATTGTATTTGGAAAGGGGCAGAAAGACATCAGGATGTTTGCTTTTGAAGCGCATGTATTTTATCCCATTATCGCGCTTGGTTTGCTTTCAATCCCTTCATTTATCCCGATGCCAAATCTTAAACAATTCGCAAAATATGGCTTAATTGTAGTATTCATTTTTCTTGCCATAAATGTGAATGGAAAGATGGCATATTCTGTGCTCAAAGGCATGGAAAATTCACCGCAAAGGATAACCCCCGCGCAATTTGAAGCGGCAGAGTGGATTCGGCTCAACGTGCCAGAAGAGGCCAATATCTATGATGTAGGAACTCTAGGGTTCGAATATTTCAGCGGCAAAGTGAAATGGTTTGGCGCTTTGACTCAAAGAAGGATCATCATAAACGATCACGAGATCCCGCTCGCGAATTATATTGTTATCGATTATAGCGATGGCATGATGCTTGGAAACCAGCAATACCTCCAAGCAATCAATACCTTCGAGCAGACCAATTTTGCGAATGCAACCCCAGTTTATAATTCAGAGCAGATAAAGGTGTATAAAGTTGCTTAAGGAAATACTTGTTAAAGAGAGGATGCTGCTGCTAATTGCAGGCATTCTGATATTGTTCTCAACGTGGCTTTTTGGAAAGGTTGGATTATTATTAAGCGCAGGGATTTTTATCCTGTATTTTTTGCCAGTATACGTGCTGTTTCATTTACTTCCAATCACTGAAGAAGAGCGCTATGTCTATTCGCTGTTTTTGAGTCTGACGATCTTTCCAAGTTTGGTATATTCGTTGGGATTTTTCATATCTCTAAGAATAGCAATGCTAATAGTTGCGATCGCTCCTCTAGTCATCTATTTTTTAATTCTAAAAATTCAGAAAAAAACAAAAGTATCTGAATAGATCACTGGGTACTGTCTGTCGATTCTTTCTTCCTTCTCAGCCCAAAAAACAACCCAATCCCAATCAATATAATCGGCAACATATGCGCATGATAGGCAATATGCAATCCAGCCAAACCAAAATAATAACTCGCAATCCCAATCACTGCCCCAGCCAACAAAGCTCCTAAAAACACTCGCTCCAACAACTCCAGATCCTGCTTCCAATAGAGCATCAGACAATACCCGGGAATAATAAAGAGCCAAAAAAATGATAACACAAGCTTAAGAACATTTACAAAAGAATCCTTATAGAATGCGATTTTAAAAGCTAGAATAGCAACTACTAAAATAATGCCAAGCTGCACATACTCATTTTTTAGGTATTCAGAAGGTTTTGTCGACAAGGCATTCACTTCCTGGTTTATCATTTTTTAAGATAACTGCTACCTGATTCTCAAAGATCGGTTTTATGAAATCATTTTGTATCAGTTCCTGCGCTATGAGCATATTATATTGCGCCAAGACCTGCTGTCCAGACACTTTATCCAACACAATGTAATCAAAAGAGCAAATATCGCGCATTCCAGCATAAAAATCTGGCTTTTTTAACTCCAAAGGCTCCTCAAATGAAAATAAAGAGCTGCGTTGCATGATCATGCCTCCCGAATCCCCTGGCGCTTCAGAAGGATAATATCTCGTTATCTTTCTTTCATTGAGGATCTTTATGAGTCCTTCGGGCTCAACTTGTTCATGATATCTTTTGGCGTTTCTTAGCAGCGCATCCTGACTATAGATATCGCCATAGAAAAAATAGACCTTGCTCTTTGGATCAGTGCTTTTGCTCAGCCACTGCAAAATCTCCCAATGGTAGGGGTTCATGATGCCTTGACTTGATTGCAGATTTAGCTGAGGAACCACTGGAATTTGCTGGATGCTTGTCTGTTTTAGTATTGGGAGATGCACCAATGGAACTATCAACAAGATCATGGCAAAGCATGCAATTACACTATAGGGCGACTTCCATTCATTAAATGCCATCTTCGCAATGACATACAACCCGAGTCCAAAGAAAATAGACAGATAAACGGGCCACATGAATCGAATCTGAAATGCGCGCACATTAAAACCAACATAATTCATGAATCCTACGATGAGCATAGCCAAAGAAAAAAGCAGTGCAACATGGCTTTCTTTAATTTTAGTTAGGGAAAATACAATCCCTGAAATAATAAAAAGCAATAATAATCCGAACCCGGCGATATAAAATCCGGGGTTTCCTTCCCATACCACAAACACGTCGAATTGGTACGGTTGTGATTTTGCCCAGGTGTTCATAAAAATGATGAGATAATATGCGCATACAACAAGAACCACAAGTCCCACTTTTGAAAAAAATACAAAATCCCTTTTACCAATATTCTTAGCCAAAATTTTACTCAAGAAGAAAAGAATCAAAAAAATCCCTGCAAAAATAAGCTCAGATGTATGGGTCAAGGCAATACCTGAAGCAAGCAGCGCTATTGGGATGTAAAACTTCTCCAAATCCTTTCGGGCAATACTCCAGGCAAACGCTATTAGGAATACCTGCCCTAACAGAGAAGGCCAATGCCCCCATAGGATGCCAGTCGCTAGCGGCATGGAAAATATGAGTAGGCCAATTGGCAGTGATATGAGCGCAATTGTCTTATTGTAGGTTTTTATGAGAAAATAGCACGCAATCATTCCAAAGATCATGAAGATGCTCACCAGAAGATATAGTGCATCATATACTTCAAAACCGCTTGCGCTTGATACTACAACTCCCAGATGATAAAGCACGGGCGGATACCTTCCAACAATATTCTGGAGTCCAAATGAGATGTAGGGAGCTTCTGTCTTGAAATTGCCCGCATCTTTTATCCACTCCGCGCGTATTTGATGCTGAAATGTGTCAGATGCCAAATATCCATAGGGTTGGGGATGTGAAATAGTATGGTCAAGAATCGTTCCTGGTCCAAAGTAGAGCGCAAGTACAATAACTATGCCCAGCATGATCTTTTCAAGTTCTAATTTTAGCATTGTTTTTCCTAACCCAGTAAATAACGAACCCACTTATTACAATTACTATTGAAAATAACGAAATGAAAAGCCCATTGCGTACCGATTCTGGTGTATAGGCGAGCTGCATCTGCTTTTGATTGCCTGAGAGCCACAGCGCGCTTATGACTTTATTTGCAGGATATATCGTATTATCTGGATTTTGCACATCTTTCCATCCGGGAATATAAGCGTAGCGCTCACTCAATACTAACCATCCTTTTTGGTTATTTGTATCTATGGAAGCCTCACCAAATGTAGGGTATTGGATTACCACTTCATTAACTTGGGTTGTATTTCCATTTAAAACCGCATTGAGAGCATCAACTGAAACCGTTGATTCATCTTTGGTCACATCAGGTATCAATATTCCTCCTTTGTTCACATATGATTGCAGTTTTAGACCATCTTGTTGGGCAACTGATCCTGGAAGCAAGGCAATCGCGCTGAATTTCGATAGTTCTTCATCTGAATACTCTGCTATCCTCTCTTTCCCTTCTATAACCACCGCGCTGCTTGGATTCAGTAATCGAACAAGCACCTCATACATGAATTGGTTCTTATAAGCATCATTGCCAACAAGCAGCAGGCTTTTATCGACTAAATATGCTCTTGGTAAGGCCAATGTGTTTTCATACAAATACGGGCCATAGGTCTCTTGTATCCTGCAGGTTTCACACACTTTAAAGCTGCCTTTGGGTATCAATGAAGGATCATCTAACTGCGAACTGCTTACTACGTATTTTCCATTCAGGATGCCATATAATTTGGCAGGAAGCGTCTGCTCTGCAATTAGAAGATAGGCAATATAGTCATTCATCCAGATGCCTCCCCCACCCTTTATGGATTCTAGCCCGTCTTGAGCATAATAATTGTATCCTGCCGCCCCAATAGGTGTTGACAAGGCAAGGTTTGCGATCCTGAATTTGCTTTCATCATTTTTTAGCGCCTGCACGATCTCGATGTTTTGAGCTGATACAACCTCGCTTCCGAGAGGAAATGTTCTAAAGAGCACTAATTCAACGATAATCGCAACTATAACGGTGCCTGCGATGATCTGCTCTTTTCGTATCAAGCTTATTTTTTCTTTTATGAAATTTGAAACAGTCATAAATCCCTGCGCGCAGACAATGGGGGCAACAAAGGCAAAGAGCACTAATGCCCTCTCGACATGACGCATCTGCTTAAATCCAGGTAAATGATACATCCACTGCGCAAGAAAGCTGCCCATGCCAATTAGGATCGCAAGGACAATAACCAAAAAGGAAAACAGAATTATTTTTTTTCTAAAAGAGAGCATGCCAACTATCAATAATAAAAATCCAAGGACCCCTATCGCCACAGAAAACCCTAATTTTTTTGTCAACAGGAACGTACCAAGTACGTTTGTCACCGATATTGGCTCTCCTAAAAACTCTTCAAAAGACACCGTGGCTGCCCTGCTCGAGATGTTGACAAATTCGATTGAAGGTAGCAATTTAATTGCAGCAAATGCAAACGTGACCACGAGCAAGAGGGCGCCTATAATTGCGTAGCGAAGCAGGTCTTTTCCATATTCTTTCGAAAAAATAAATGAAAACGCAAGATAGAGGCCGATAAGCAGAAATGTATAGAGGAAAAAGATGATGCCTCCAGCCAATATCATAAGCGATGCAAACGTAGCTGCCAGAACTGCATAGACCCAATACTGCTCATCATGGATGGCCTTATGCACAAACAAGAATATGAATGGCATGTATGCAAAGCTTTCAAGCATATTCAGATGCCCGCTTAGAATGAATGACTGCATGAAGTCATTGAATAGATAGATTAGGGCAGCTATGAATGCGGCATGCCTATTTTTTAGGATCAGATCCACAAGCAGATACATCCCAAGCCCGGCGAGGAAAAAATAGAAGATTACCGCTATATTCATCGAAACATAGATGTTATTGGTGAGCCAGATAAGCAGGAAGTTCAGATCGAAGAGATAATATTCAGGAATTGCCATATACGGCTGGCCGCTATAAAAATAAGGGGTCCAGAGAGGAAATCCTTTTCCTTCATGGAAAAACTGGCGGTAGTGCTCTGATTGGAAGGTAAGGTCATTGACATAATGCACATTGTCGAGTATTTTAGATGGTGAAAGTAGTTGATTGAAGAAAACCAGAGAAATTACCAGCAGGATCAGGATATAGTAGTGTTCCTTGAAAAAAGATTTCAATTTAGTGTACGTGCTTAGCATCTTTTCGCCTACCATTGTCCTCGTACCTCGGTTGTTATGGATAGGCGGTGCCGAAGCGTAATGCCAAAAGAGCGCAGGCACCGCACTAAATATAGCGCGAAGCGCGGAATTATTTTTGTTAGTGACAACCAATCCGTAGGACTCGACCTGATGGTGCTAAGCACGTGCACCTTAATAATCAATTCCCCTTTCATCATCTCTCCACAGTCCTAAAGTATCATGGGCCCATTTGAATGGGTTGTCATTTTTTGCCATGAGGCCATCAACGATTGCTATGAATTTTTTACCAACATCCTTGCCATATATCTTCTTGCCATTCTCCATTTTTTTCCTAAGTTGGGCATTTTTTATGATGTATTGGAGCGTATTCACTATTGTTTCTTTTGATGCCGGCGGCACTAAAATATTGGTTTTAGCCTCAAATACGGTCTCTGGTCTATCGGTGCTAAATCGGCAGGTCATACATGACTTTCCAATCAAATTAAGCTCCTCTTGCACTCCTCCTGAATCGGTCAGCGCAGCGATGCAGTGCTTTGATTCAAAGAACTCAATGACATGCCCATATTCTGGCCATACTTGCGTATGGAGATAATTCTTCTTTTTTTTGAGTTGCTCAAGCTCGTTTCTTAATTTATAATAATCAAGTGCATTGCGCGTCGCGCTCATCTCGATGAAATTTATCTTGTGGCCCTTGTTCACTAGTTCCTTGATCGCGCCTATTATTGATCGAAACCTTCTTGGGGTGAGATTCTCGCGTCTATGGATATCGATTCGAATCCACTCATCTTTTTCAAGTTCAGGATACACCGAGAAGATGCTCTTTTGCGGCTTTGTCTTTCTTTTGAGATTGAATGCATCAACCACAACACCGCCCGTGACCCAGATATTGTCTTCTGGATAGCCTTCTCTGATCAGATGTTGCTTATTTAGCTCCACCGGAGTAAAATGATATTGTGATCCCGCAGCACTGCAAAAAGTATCCCACTGTTCGGGAAATGGCTCATTTCTCATAAGTTGCCATTTTCCATGAAACTGCTCTTCGATAAGTTTTTCAGGGTTTAATTTCATGCAGTCTTTCATTGCAATCGGGGTCATGCTTCGCAGTCCTGCTTCATTTTGGATGGCCTTTTCGCTTCGTGAGAACATCCATGCGGCCGGAACGATTGCAGTCATTATGGTATCTCCTAGCACGACTGGAATTACGGTCGTGTTGGGCCAGTTTTTCTTGAGATACTTCGCAAGCCACGAGACTTTCATCATGAGCTCAGCTGATTTCTGCGCAAGATCCCCTCTTATGGAGAGATTGGCTGCTATCTTGTCCTCAAAATTGAATTCCTTTAACCCATGGGTCAATATGTCATCGTAATGCTGATTTGAATTTATGATAAGATGCGGTATTTTCTTTTGCTGCGCTGCCACAATGCTGCCATAGAATTTGTAAAAGCAGGGCTTTGTCCCGACAATGAAAGCAAGCACCCACTTTTTTTCCTTTGTTGCCCGATTTAGAGTATCTTCAATGAGCGCATAATTAAGCTTCATTGGAAGGATAGAAGGCATGAAGTTCTCTTGCTCTTCCTCTTTTGACCCAAACATGGATTCATACGCGCCTTTCATCTGCATTATTTCACCTTATCAACTACAAACATGATGTGCTCAACGCCTGGATAAAACCACTCCTTTTCAACGCCTCGCTGCATGCTGGTCACAGAGAGCTTATGTTCTTTAAAAATCTGGCGCCACTCTTCAATCGTCTTGAAATTAAGCGGCGTTGCAACCCCATGCAGTTTATTGAAGATGACATCAAGAGGTTTTGTAAGCAGGGACTTGGGATTGTCCTCAAAAATAATGATCCTTTTTCTTGAGACTCTGGCGCACTCCCTGAGCAACTTTGCCGGGTCTTTTGTGTGGTGGAGCACATAGCATACCAGGAGCGTATCGAATGAGTTATCTTCAAAAGGGATCCTTTCCCCATCAAAGAGCGTGTATGGCAGTTTTGTTTCGTTGAGATCCTTAACATCGAGGAGCTGCACTTTGTTATTTTTTCTTTTTTGGATCTCCTGGGCAATATGTCCTCTCCCTGAACCAACATCTAATAACGAGCCTTCAACATAGTCTTGCGCCGCGTCCGCTATTTTTCTTGCCTTTAGCAGGCAAAGTTTATGATAGAACTTCTTTAGCATCTTAATATTTCCCCGGGTTTAATTCCCCGACCCTTAGGTCGTTCAATAAAAAACATACACAGCTCATTGGGTGGTAGTTTGTTGCAATGGCCGCAACCCAATAACTAACATTGGAGAGCAGCTCATGTAGTACTTTTTTAATAATCGGCAAGCCCTTGTCCCTTCAGAGCGGGGAGGAGGTCACTCATATCTTCCTTTCAGATCGTTCATTTTTATCTCAAAGAGCTCGCTTAGGGTCCTAAAATGACTCTGCCAGGTAACCTTGGTGTCATCGCAATAGGTCCAGTTCACCGGGCATTCGATGATCTTGTATTTGTTTTTTTGAGCAAGAAAGATTATCTCAAAATCAAAGCCAAATCCATTCATTAGCGATTTCTTGAACAACTTTCTTGCAATATCTCCCTTGAATAATTTAAAGCCACATTGTGTATCCTTTATTTTGCGAATCAGCAGCAATCGCAGCAAAAAATTGCCGGCATTCCCCAAAATAACTCTTGAGATCAGCTTCTTTTTTACATTTGCTTCCTGATGCGCCCTTGATCCGATCACGATATCGGCTTGTTTCATGAGGGGCATGAACTTATCGAGTTCAGTGATTGGCGTTGAAGTGTCCGCATCGCAAAAAAGCACTAAATCGCCCTTTGTGTCTAGAATCCCTTTCCTTAATGCGTATCCCTTGCCGGTTTTCCCCCCGTTGAAAATATATCGTATGTTTTTGTGCTTTTTGGCATACTCTTTAACAACCTCAAACGTCTTATCTTTGCTTTTATCAGCAACTACTATGACCTCATTGTCGATTTTCCTCTCTTTCAAATACGCAAGAATTGGGTCTAGAGCCAGTGGAAGCCGTTTTTCCTCATTGTATGCCGGTATGACTATTGAGAGCATGAATTCGAGGATAAAAGAGGATTTTTAATGGTTTTGGATGGGATATTACTTATTTTTTGCATGAATTTAGGCTTTGGGAGAAATTCTCGCCATCGCTCGGGATATCGGCTTCTCGCATCCAATCAGCGTATCTACTCTGGGAAAGAGGGGCACTCCCTTCGGGGTCGACCCCTGAGCATTATCACTCGCGCTGCCGTAGCGCAATGAGTCAGCTTCTCGCGAAGTCTGCCACGCGAACGCGGCATTCGCTTCGCTCAACCCCATGCAAGGGACTAAGCGTAGCGCATGTCCCTGATAGTGCCAGCCGATACCATGAAAATCCGAGATTTTCAGGGTGCCGAAATTTTCAATTTCGTGCATATCAGCTGAGCGAAGGCAGCGCACTAAAATTTGCCGAAGGCACAATGATTTTCGTATATTCAAATTTTACACGGGGATGGGGCATCCCCCGAGTTTGGTTAGAAATAGCTATTTCACTGTTTTTGATCGGCCAGCACCATC
>CAZFPU010000012.1:0-20278 GCA_964521145.1 uncultured Methanosarcinales archaeon
GGGCAATTGCCCACAATATTTTTGTGGCGTTCATTGACTTTTTGAACGCTGCCCCAAATAGTCGGCAGCGTTCAAAATTCTCGCTAGCGCTCGGGTTAGCGCCTTGCCGACAGCTTCTCATAAAGTCTGGCACATGAAGGCGACATTCGCTTCGCTCAGTCCCCTTGGCTACTATAAATATGCGATGCTGAAGCGTACTGTTGAAAGAGCGGAGGCATCGCACTAAATATTGCCGCAGGCATTAAAATTATGAAGCAAAAAATAACTTTGAGACCCCCCCTTGTCGATTCATTTGTAAGAGTAAATATGCTCGACCTTTGTGGCGCTAACCTTCACTTTCTACTGAGCCCTCAATGATCGAAATAGCGACCCCACGAGCTAAATATTTATAAGAACTTGAAGAAATCCAAGACTATGGACGGACAGCGAATTGAAGATATGCTAGAAGGCCCATATAGGGGAGAATGGCTTTCCATTAAGGCTGAGCACCAAGGAAAACTTACCAAACTCGAAATCGCAACTCCAGAAGGGATAAAAGTGGTAAATGGGAAGCTGCAGTTGCTGACATACCCATTCCAGGTACTACTATCTGACATTTCTAAAGCAAATGTCACCACGCTTCAAAAACCAGATGTAAAGCACGAATACCATTTGGCGACCCACGGCATCTATGGGCTCGACGTTCGCAAACATCCTTGGTATTCGAAGGGTCCAATTAATACCATTCGCGCTTACTTTACCGCAGGCGAGCATGCGATACGCTCAATAACTATTGATAATCGCATTGCCTTCCAAAATCCGCTGGTAGAGGAACGCTATGGGCCTTTGGAAGTCAAATCTCAGTACGCTCTTCGAGAAAAACTGAAGTTTCCAATACCTGAGGCTATTTAGCTTAACTTCTCCCAACATTTTTATTCCAAAAGCCATTTCTAGGTCAATATGCTAGTTTGGAAAAAATATCAGCATCTTCTCTATTTCGCTCTAATAGCTCTATTCATCACAATCCCCCTATCCACAGACAAGTATATCCTAACTCTGGATACCATAATTTCCCCCTATTCAATTCATGGAGCAAAATCGATGTCTGATTTCATCTACGGGTTTTGGCAAAATTATCCAAATCAGGATGAGTTGGGATTATCGGCAACTCGGATCCCTCTACTTATTGTCTCTTCAATACTGCAATCTATCATCCCGACATTCATACTTCAAAAAATAGAGATCTTCCTCATCTTTTTCCTAGCGATGTGGTCAATGTACTCTCTTGTTCAAACGAATTCCATCTGGCCGCGCTATTTTGCGGCGTTCTTCTACGCGATAAATCCTTTTGTGTATCTTCGATTCATGGCGGGCCATTGGCTTATCTTGCTCGCATATGCCCTGCTTCCATTTTTTGTAAAAGAGTTATTGCAGGAGAAAAAAAGGATCGTTCCTATCGTGCTTTGGCTCTCTGGACTTCTTGTCCTTTCATTGCACGTTTTCGTCATCGCATTCGCCCTTCTGTTTTTCTTTTTCAGAAAAGATGAATTTAGAAAATATGGCATCATCTTATTGTGCTTTTTGGTATTGAATCTTTATTGGATCATACCCTTGGCGCTTGCAAGCTCTACCACGCTTTCAGGGATCTCAATTGAGGATGCGATAGCCTATGAAACCAATCAGACATTCTCTTCCTTACTCATTTCAGTCGCGATGCTCTATGGGTTTTGGAGAGAGCAGGCATATCTATTGCCCAATCTTTTGTTTGCTTTGGCCCTCTTTGCTATCCTTTTGTGGATAATAATCCATGGATCAGTGCATAGCAATAATCCTTTCAAGAAAAGATTCATCATTATTGGAATTGGAGCGTATATCCTTGCGCTGGGAAGCTCATTTCCCCTTGTAAAAGATCTCTTCATCGGGTTTTTTTCCAATGTGCCCTTCATGGAAGGCTTTCGGGAATCGCATAAGTTCACGATGCTACTTGCATTATCCTATAGCTACCTTGGGGCGCTTGGGCTCGATGAATTAAAAAGTAAAAAGATCAAAGCAGCCCTCATCGCGCTTCCTTTCATCTTTACTCCATTCATCTTCTTTGGATTTTTTGGACAACTAGATCCCATCGATTATCCTGCTGATTATTATGAAATGAATGACATCTTGAATGCTGATCAGGGAGAGTTCAATACACTCTTCATGCCCTGGCACCTTTATATGGATTTTTCATGGGTTGAAAATGATGATAGAAGAATAGCAAACCCAAGCACGATGTTCTTTGAAAAGCCCATCATACGAGGGGACAATGCGGAGGTTGGAGGGATTTATTCTTCCTCTGCAAACCCAATCAGCAACTATATTGTTTCGCATCTCAATGGAACTGCAAAAGACCTCCAGATTTTAAATGTAAAATACATCCTTGTGGCAAAGGAATTCAATCAGAATATTGGTGATGCGACTTTGGTGAAGGAAACAAAGAACCTGAAGCTGTTTAGAAGCAATGCCCAATCATCCCTTTTCATGCAGACCGATGATTTCAATGAATTTTTACCATTAGGATACAAAAAAATAAACCCAATAAAATATGAGATCGAGGAGCCCCAAAAGAAATTTATTGTGTTCGCAAGAAGCCGAAATGAAGCATGGCAATTAGATGGACAGAAACCTATGAGAAACCAGCCGGTGAATGTGTATCAGAAGACGGATGCAAGAACAATAACATTTGTGAAAGCAAAATATTTTTTTGCTGGATATGTTATTTCTGTTTTCGCCGTGGTTTCACTGATACATTTTAGAAAAAATGAATTTCTGAATTAATATGCTTTTTGGTCAGGCCCTATCTCTACAGGTCTTAAAGGTATTTCCCTGATATTCAAATAATTGCCTATAGGGAGATTTGGTCAGGTCATTGCTGAATATTTCTTTCGGCTCTGGCTTTTGGGATGCCAGATCGAGCTCTGTAACTTGCCGCTTGCTTGCGTCTAGAGGGATGCCCAGGTATCCTGATCGTAGCATCAAAAAATGATCATCTGGTGAGATTGGCAATGTGATTCTTTTACTATCTCGTCTGAGCGTGACGTCAGCATACGCAGGGACATGATATATCCTTCCATCTATATTGTCTATACAAATTTTTTGGTTGTAATACCCAGAACCTAGGGCCTCATACACTATGCCATCAACTCGTATATTTGGCGCTTTATCGCTTGCAAGCAAAGGCTGTGCACTTAGAGCAAATGCAATGGTTGCTATGCCAAGATTATTTTTAAGCATCGCTTTGAGGAGAATGAAAGTACTATAAATTAATTGCCATACTTGGCAACAATACCCTGCACATATTCCTCGATAAGCTGCTGCCGTTGCTTCTCAAACATCTGCTTTCTTGCGACTGAGTATAATTGTTCTTTGAAAACAGGGTCGGCCATCTGGTTTGCCGGGAATATCTCTGGATTTTGGGCTATGTATGCATCGATTGCCGAATTCTCGATCTTTATCCTTGACCAATCGATCTGATCATTGATGAGCTTTAGGACCTTTAGGTTGTCTTCTAGGAACTTATCGTAATTTTCCTTGCTTTTGCGCTCTTTTATCACATATTCAAGGTATGCCTCTTCGCTCATGCCCGACTTGTTGACCAAGCCCAGGTATGCGCTCTTGAACTCGCTTGGTGTTATCGTGATATTCTTCTCAAGTGCTTCGAGAAGCAAGACTTCCCTAACTTCCTGCGGAGTCTGCTTTTGTGTCTGATCAGATCCTAGGGATTCTGTTGGGTTGATATATTGAAGTATGAAGACCAATGCGAGCACTGCTACGAATGCCAGTAGTATGATATTTGTTTTGTTCCTTAGTTTTTTTGCCATGGTATTTTATCTAAAAATAATGTTGAGATTGATTGGATATTGCGTTGGTTGATTTTTTGGTGCTTTGCTGGATTTTTGGGAAAATTCTCGCTTCGCTCGGGTCAGCCAGCGTATCTACCCTGGGAAAGAGGGGCACTCGCTTCGCTCGATCCCAAGGCCACTGATTATTATCATTAGGCGAGGCCGTAGCGTACCCAAGAAAATCCGGGATTTTCGGGGTGCCAAAAATCTTCGATTTTTTAGCATGTTGAGAGAGCGAAGGCCTCGCCCTAGATGTTGCGCGAAGCGCGGAATGATTTTTCGCTCTTCTCAAAATTGACTATGCTCGACCTATGATGCTAACCGTCATTTTCCCAAAAATCTTAATTTTATTTACAATGAGGCAGCACAATAATATACTACTTTAGAATAGTTAAAATCTTTATAAATATTCTGTTTTCACAAAAAAGCCTGATTTTTCAGACGGAAACTTAAAAGACTGTATTTTCACCACTAAAAAGTATATACTTTAGTATCTAAATGTTTATATAGGTAATACCGATTCTTCATCTAATAAATTTAGTATTGCACAGTAGTTACTAAATTCAGATTCAGACGAAAACAATAGTTGAGGGATGCTACATGATTCATCGGATTGTTCCAATATTCTTGCTGATTGTACTTATGGCGCCTATGGCTTTAGGGATAACTGCTGCCATTGGGAACGCTCGGGTCATTTTAGAAGTCGAGGGAAGCCCAGAAAACCCAGCTGTCATCGAGAGAACCCTAAAGGTCATCAACAAGAACGATGTTCCTGTCATGATCCATCTCAATCCAAGCGATGAGCTTAGGCATTTCATAACGATTATTGATAGTGAGTTTGAACTTGCTCCCGGAGAAACAAAGGATGCTGCATTTATCCTAAGAATTGATAGGGGCGGCAATTTCGATACTGTCCTTAATGTCCTTTTTAGCCCTATCGATCCTGAAAGCAAGGATGCCGATGTTGGCCTAAGCAGCCGAATGATCATAAAATCAATTGGACCAGATATCCCTTTCCCAGAAGAAGAGAATCAGGAAACTGAAGAAACGATCGAAGAAGAGATCGTTGAAGAAACTCCAACTCCAGAAGAGAATCCTCTCGAAGAGACTCCCTCTGCTGAAGAGAACGAAAATGAGCAGCCAGTCAAGGTCAAGAAGCCAAGCGCTAACCTGATGATTGGAATAGGCATCATGGCTCTGATCATCGTGGTTGGCCTGGGGATATTCTTTATTGTCATGAAGTTTGCGAAAAAATGAAGAAACTAGCACTATACTTTTTATTTGTATTTTTGGCAATCTCAGTAGCTTACGCTTCTGATGTAGCCTATATCCTTGTAAATCCAACCCAGCCAGACCCTGCACTTACAAGCGCGCTTTCTGAGATTGGCATGAGTTACGATATCATCGACAATGAGGATATCGCATCGTATGATCTGTCTCTTTACAAGTTCATGCTTATGCCTGACCAGGTGTTCATGAACAATGATCTGATCCCGGTAAATGACGTGCCTTCCTTGATAATCAACCACAACCACATGGATGAGTGGGATTGGATACAGGATGGTAAGATATCATCCAAATCCTCAAGCCAGCCTTTGACTGCATACATAACCAATAGCACCCATTTCATAACAAACGGACTGAGTGGAACCGTTACAGTATATACATCGGGCGTCCCTATTCTATCCTATCTGCACAGGTTCTATCGGGCTCCTCAGATCAAAAGCATCGTAGGAACTGACAATCTTAACTCGCTTAACACCTTGAATGCAGTGATTGGAACCGCTGAACCAGGCACTGTCCTTCGAAATGGCGTTATCTCAAATACAAAGACCGTGTTTTTTGGTTTAACCTCGCCGCAATACTGGAGCGCTGAGACAGAACAGATGTTCAAGAATTCTGCAAAATGGCTTGCGACTGATTTTGTGCCTCCAGTAGTATCAAACATCCAGATAACTGCGCTAACAAACCAAAGCGTGACAATCTCATGGAATACGAATAAGAGCGCAAATTACACGCTTTCATATGGAACTGATCTGAATCTTAGCACTAAGGCAGTGAATAAAACGCTTAGCATGCAGCATTCCCTTACCTTGAAAAATCTCAAGGAGAAGACAGCGTATTATTTCAAGATAGAGGCGTGCAACGCGAATGCGTTCTGCTCAAATAGCACCCTACAATCATTCACCACGCTCGATCTTACCGCCCCTTATCTAGCTTTAGCACAGGCTAATAGCATCACCAATACAAGCGTTATCATAGCAGCACAAGTAACCGAAGCAGCAGCAATCAAGCTGCATTATGGAACTGCCCAGCTAGACCAAATAACTTTGGCCAGCGCGATCGCAATGAGCGCAAATTTTAGCTTAAGCAATCTGCAGGATAAGACAACCTATTCATACAAGGCAGAAATGTGCGATGCCGCAGGCAACTGCAGAAATTCAAGCATTTTTTCATTCACAACTCTTGATATTAGCGCGCCAAAAGCTCCTCAAAATCTGAAGATAGCAGTAGAGCAGCCCGGCAACAAGATAAAGCTAAGCTGGGATCAGGCTACTGATGACACGAGCAAGCATTTGATCTATGCTTCAAATTCACCAAATGGATTCAACTTCAGTGCACCAATTGGAAATAGTGACTCTCCAAGCGTAAATGAGTTCGTGGATGCCAGTGCTGGTTCTCTCGGTGAGCGATTCTATGTTGTTCGATCACAGGATGGACATGGAAATACTGAGACAAATACTGTAGTTGTTGGAAAATTCGATCTCAATCTAAAGAAAGGCTTCAACTTGGTCTCATTCCCGCTTTCGCCACAAGATACTACTATTAGCAAAGTGATGCATCAAAACAGCACCTATTCAATTGTATCCCAAGTAAAGGCATTTGACGCAAGTTCGCAGCAGTTCATAGATTCCTCATTCAATGGAAATACCTGGAATAATACGATTGCATTGCAGCAAGGAAGCGGGTATTTCTTCAATGCAGGAAATGATGCCATCTTTACAATTGTTGGATATCCAAGCGATCCAATCCAGCTGCAGATGCAAGAAGGGATGAATCTGTTTGGCTTGGTTTCATTAAGCCAAAAGCAGTTATCCGCTGTGATCACTCAAACTCCTGCATCACTAAATGTTTCTGAAGTTGGAAAGAGAAATTCTGATGGAAGCTATTCTCTTTCAAGCTATACAAACGCATGGTCTGATGATCTTAATTTGACCCCTGGCTTTGGATACTGGGCCAAGGCAAATACTGATTTTACACTGATGGTGAATCCATAATGAACGCATCAAAATTGATTGGAATTGTGGTACTTTTACTACTAAGCATCACACTTGCGTATGCCAGCCCTGCTGGAAATAATGTGGTCATTAGCGAAGTTCTCTATAATCCAACAGGAGGCGCAGAGAGTGGCGCAGAATGGATAGAGCTCTATAATCCGACCAGCTCACCAATAAACATTAGCCTTTGGTTCATCCAAAAACAAAACTCAGTTGCTGCATTGCAAAATTTTCCTCAAGGAACGATCATGCCTGCGAATTCCCATCTTTTGATCGGAGATGATGGCACCTTACCTGCCTCCTTGCCAACGCCTGATTTCATACGAGAAGTCAGCACTCTTTCAAATTCGGCAAGCGGCATAGCGCTCGTGAATTCCCAATTACAGGCAGTTGATAAGGTCGGATGGAGTGGCATATCAGATACTAACTTTGTTGAAGGATCGGCAAAATCAGCGGCTCCAGATGGCAACAGCATCGAAAGAAAACAAGGGGGAAGCTGCGGCAATGCTGTGGATACTGACAACAATAACAACGACTTCATCAACAATCAAAATCCTACGCCCCAGAATAAGAACAACGCTTCTGTTGCTCCATGCAATGTCACTATCGTGGATACGCAAGCGCCAGGACCAATTTCAGGCCTGCAGATCCTTGGAGTGACCAATAGCTCGATCAAATGGGGATGGACCAATCCAAGCGACGCTGATTTCAACGCTACGATACTCTATTTGAATGGTGTTAGCGCAGCTAATTTCACCAAACCAGTTAACAACGTCAATGTAAGCGGATTGAACGCGAGCACCGCCTACACCTTAACCGTAAATACCAAAGATCATTCAGGAAATGTAAACAAAACAAATGTAAGTTCAACCACATCCACCTTGCCAAGTAGCGCCCCTACCGTTCCAAAAGTAACATTGAGTGTTCCAACGAATAACTCGATAGTATCTAGCGCTTCGTTCCAAGTGGATTTTTCAACACAAGATTGGAGCGTCAATGGAAAAGGAAGCACCCATATTCATTTTCATATAAACAACGTCCCAGGATTGTCATTTTCAGATCACCTGATGTTCTATAACGGCGCAAACAATATCATCGAACTGAATACAAATGCAGGCACGACTGTTTTTGCTGCCTGGGTCGATCAAAACACCATCCAGTTCAACAACGTTCCTAATGGAGCCCATACTATCCGGGCTCATTTGGCAAACGCCGATCATAGCGTGCTTTCAAACCCACAGGCTGACACATTCATAACGATAACAGTCGATGTCCCTTCATGCATAGTCGATGAAGACTGCAATGATGGGCTCTTCTGCAATGGCCTAGAACAATGCGTTTCTGGTTCTTGCGAGCAAGGATCTGCTGTAGTTTGCGACAATGGTCTTTTCTGCGATGGATTGGAAACATGCAGTGAGGATATTGAGGCATGCGAAGATGGCAGCGCTCCAATAACGAGTGATGGAGTCACATGCACGCAAGATAGCTGCAATGAGGCAAATGATCAGATAGTTCATACTCCTAATGATGCACTGTGTAGCAATGGATTATTCTGTGATGGATCTGAAACCTGCAGCGCAACCCTTGGATGCCAGGCTGGAACAACTCTCCAATGCTCCGATGGTTTATTCTGCAATGGCCAAGAAAGCTGCAATGAAGACAGCGATTCATGCCAGAGCGGATCTGCTCCGCAGATCAATGACAATATATCTTGCACTCAGGATTCGTGCAATGAGACAACTGACCAGATAGTTCACGCTCCTCAAAATAACCTATGCAATGACAGTCTATTCTGCAACGGTGTTGAAACATGCAATGCTGCCACTGGTTGTGTTTTGGGAACGGCAATTGATTGTTCTGCAAACAACATTGCTGGCATCGATACCTGCCTCAATAATCCCGATAACAAGGCATTTACCAAAGATCAAAGAACTGATTTTACCTCGACGTGCGATGAGGCAACTGACCTATGCACTACTGGCAGTAGCACTATCACGCATGCATGCTCACTGACCTGCGGCGCTGGATGTCAAACCAATAGTGACTGCTCAAATGGGCACGTATGCGATCTCCTGAGCTGCGCTTGCGTAAGTGATGGAGTTCCACGACCGATCCTAACAATCCTAAATCCACTATCAAATGCTGTTTTGAATAATTCAAATGTATCAATCTCATTCAATGCGCAGGATTGGAACATAAGCGGCAAAGGACAAAGCCACATCGTTTTCCAAATCGATGGTATCCACTCACTTTCATCCACAGACAAACTTCATTTTTACAATTCCCCAACGAATGTTGTCGAATTGAACAATGTTGCAGGGCCAACGCGTTTTGCGACCAGAAATAACAGCAATTCCTTGATTTTGCATAACCTATCCAATGGTCTTCATACAATCAAGGCACAATTGGTTTATGGCAACAATACCAATGTTGAGTACCCGGCTGCCCACGCTGAACTAAACTTCACTATAGTCCTTCCTCCAGAACCAGTCTGCGGTGACAATGACAAGAATACCCAGATCGAAGTATGTGATGGTACTGACCTACAGGACAAGACATGCCTAGATTTTGGCTACTCAAATCCTTTGGGACTTTCATGCAATAATCTTTGTTCTGGCTTCGAAGCAGCAAACTGCCAAGCAGTCTGCGGCGATGGAAATCAAGAGCCAGGCGAGCAATGCGATGATGGCAATACAAACAGCGGCGATGGCTGCTCAGCAGCATGCACAATTGAGCACGTTGATGATCTTATGATCAATTATCTTCGAGGATCCATTACCTTCGATGGAGTTCCTGCTCCGAATGGAACACAATACATGATTGAAATCCTTGAAGGGATGAATGCCGGCTTATCGTATAATGGAGCTGTTGATGATGCTCATGTATCGGTTCTGTACCAAGGAAATTTCGACACTGCCGATCAATTGCGATTTAGCTCAGGCGATGTATTCAGGATAACCGCGCAGGATTGCAATGATGCCTATGAAGGATCCTTTGAGAATGGCGGAAACCTAGGAATACATCTTGATTGCACTCTGTTGCCAATGCTTAGCGGCATCGAACATGTTCCAAGCAATCCTCATGATCTTGAAGCAACAAAAGTGATCGCTTCGATTACCGATAATAATCTTGACTCAGTGCTATTGCACTATACCCTGAATGGATCGATCAATGAGGTTGTTCCAATGGTGGAATTGTCTGGGCACTATGAGCACAATTTCGGAGTCTTGCCTTATCAGACCCATATCCAATACTTCGTGTCGGTCAATGATACGTATGGCAACCAAAATCAAAGCTTAACGCAGCAATTCAGTGTCATAACACATGATTTCGATAAAGACGGATCAAATAGTACACTCGACTGCAATGAGAATGACAATACTATCTATCCAAACGCACCAGAATCAGTTGATACGATCGATCAGAATTGCGGCAATGACGCCCCTTCATTCAATGGTCCCATCGCAAACATCACCTGGAATGAAGATGCAAATGTAAGCGATGCATTCGATCTTGATACTTATTTTGATGATGTCGATGATCATGGACTACTGCAATTTAGCGTATCTGGAAATCAGAATATCTCAGTTGTAGTTGATTCAAGCAATGTTGTGCAATTAAGCCAGCCTGCGAATTGGCATGGAACTGAGTTCATAACAATCACTGCTTCAGATAATAAGACAACAAGGCAGAGCAATGTTGTCAAGTTGAATGTGCTTTCAGTTGACGATACTCCTCAATTTTTTGCCAATATCCCTGACGTAACTACCAAGGAAACTACTTTGGTCAATCTCAACGCAACGGGCCAGATCATGGCATTTGATATTGACAATGACCCAATAACATACACCTATGCCTGCGCTCCAGCCCCATGCAGCCTAGGCAGCAACGGGCAATGGATGAGCGCTATCGGCAACAAGGGAACCTATGAGGCAAACGTGACCGCTACCGCAGGCACTCTTTTTGATAAGCAAACAGTCGTGATTATAGTGACTAAAAAGTATCCGGGAGACATCAATGGAGACAATGTGGTAAACATCCTGGATCTGCTGCTTGTGCGGAAAGCCTTTGGCAAGACGCCATCAAGCCCCGACTGGAATCCAGATTGGGATCTAAACAATGATGGTCAGGTCAATATACTTGATCTGTTGCTTGTCCGGAAAGTATTCACATAATGTTACCACTAGATAATACTAACAGAAAGAAACATTTATAAATAACCAAAGAAAACCGTCATTGGGGGAAAAGAATGAACTCTAATAAAATTGCACTGTTGACCGTTATATTTTCTATTCTAAGCGCTGTTGCTTATGCTTCCGCTGACCTAAGTATTAGTCCTAATGTTTCCACTGTTGCCTACAACCAAAATGTCGTTGTTTTTGTAGACATTAATTCTCCAGATCTTGTAGCAGGCCCCCAATTTAGCATTCACTTTGACAATACAAAACTGCAGGCACTTAGCATAGCCGAGGGCGGTTTCCTAAGCCAAGGCTCAGTTTCAGTTGCAGACTTTAGCGAAATAAACAATTCAGCAGGCAAAGCAACTATTGTCCTTTTTAGAAATGATGGCACGGGAATTTCAGGTTCGGGCCACGTAGCCGCTATAACATTCAAAGCCCTAGAAGAGAATAACGTCAGCGCCCTAACGCTAGACAATGTTTTTGTTGGCGACCAAAATGCACTACCAATTGCTATTTCCTCAATAACCAATGGGTCTATCCAATTCAAGACCATCTATCCTATCGTGATCAACGAAATCATGAAAAACCCATCCCTGGTAGCAGACGCTGATGGGGAATATGTTGAACTATACAATCCAAATGCCTATCCAGTGAATATCAATGGATGGACAATCAAAGACAATGGATCAAATTCCCATACGATCGCTTCGGGCGGATCTTTGACCATAGTTGCCCAAGGATACTTGGTTCTATGCTCAAATGATAATTTTGCGGCAAATGGAGAAGTAGTCTGCGATTATGAATACAATAACTTCGTCCTTGATGATGCTTCTGATGAAGTGATCCTACTCAATGACGGCTCGCATGAAGTTGATTCAGTAGCTTATGATTCCTCGTTTCCAAATGTAGACGCAAAATCAATGGAGCTTGCAGACGCAACCCTTGATAACTCGCAATCAGTCAATTGGAGAGACGCAACCATTCCTTACAATGCTCAGGATAAAGGAACACCAGGATCTGAAAATATCGTTCTAAGCGGCCCGGTCATCTCAAATAGGCAAATTAACCCAAGCCCAAGCAATGAGGATCAGAGCGTTACCGTATCTGCCACAATAACTGACTTCGTTTCAATAACAAATGTTCAATTGATATCCGATTTTGAATCACCAGGATCTCTGCAAAATTACCCAGTCACCCAGTACAATGGCAGCGTATATTCATTCACCATCAACGAATCATTGCTTGAGAATCAACAAATAGTCTATTATGGATGGCTTGCAATTGATAGCGAAGGCTATGATACTTCAACTGATTTCCAGATATTCAAAGTGCAGAATAGAGCGCCTGTATTGACCTCTGATTTCAGCACCATTAGCCTAGAAGAAGATTCATTCTTGTCAATGAGCGTTGCTGCAAACTTCGCTGATGCTGACGAAGATGTCATGCTATTCACCTCAACAAAACCAACCGATATATTCGCTGAGATCAGCCTGATGAATCCTTCGCATATGTTGTTCTTGCCAGACCCTGATTTTGTTGGCATGAGATTTATCACATTCACCGCAAACGATACTTATGGAGCAAGCGCAAACTCATTGCCAGTCCTGATCAATGTGACTCAGGTAAATGACGCTCCACAATTTACTAATGTTCCTTCAGGCCTTCAAACAAATGAAGAAACCTCTTTGACATTCAGTGTAGGCGCTTCAGATATTGAAAATGATACCTTGACATTCAGCGTTGCTGATGCCGACTTCAATGTATCTGGCAACCAGATAACATACAAGCCGCAAGTTGACTTTACCGGCGTTAAATCATTCATGATCACGGTTAGCGATGGAGATCTAAGCGCTCAAACAAACGCCCAGATAACGGTCCTAGGAACTAACGACGCTCCAGGCATTGCAATAATCCCAACACAAAATGCAGTCGAAGAGACCGATCTTGCATTGGATCTTGCTTTGTTCCTTTCCGATTCTGACACCCCTCTAAATCAATTGAGTGTTAGCGAATCAAGCCCCTACGCAAGCGTAGCTGGCCAAGTGATCACCTTTAATTATCCAAATAACAAAACGCAAGATACAGTCACCATTACCGTTTCAGATGGTCTTGCAAGCAAAAATGCAAACATCAGTGTTTCGATCGCCAATACCAATGACGATCCAATTTTGGCGCAGCCAGCGGTGCAAACTGTTGGTGAAGAGTCATTATTGACGCTGAATTTGGTAGCTTCAGATCCTGATCCAACCAATGATACTCTAACGTACACAAAAAATGTTGGCTTTGGTGCATTGAATGCAGCTACTGGTGTTTTCACCTGGACCCCAAGCAGTTCAGATATCGGCCAACATACTGTTGAATTCAGCGTTACTGACAACCATGGCGCTTCAACCATGAAGAGCGCAACTATTGTAGTGACCTCGGTATTGCAAATAAGCGATGTTGACGTTACGGTGAATGGAAACCTTACCAATAATGTCGCTCCAAATCAAATAATTGTAGCAAAACCAGGAGATTCTATCCAATTGTCGATCACATTGACCAATGCGGGAACAGAAACTTTGTTTGGAATTGAAAATAACGTGACTTTACATACAGCTCCACTTCAAAAAGCCTCAAGAGCAGTCAACCAATTGAACGCCAATGCAAATACGCAAGGCACCTTGACACTGACTGTTCCAACGATCATAACGCAAGGGCAATACGCTCTAGACATCCAAGGATTCGCAAAGAACCAATTCCTTGTTTCAAGAGAAGCGCAGCAGACGATAATCATCGATGTGCAAAAAGAAGTGCATCAGATCACTGTCCAGAATGCTTCCTTGAGCCCTAATAACTGGCAATGCGTGCGAGACGGTGATTTGACCGTTATATTTGCAAATACCGGGCAATTCGATGAAAATGTCCAGGTAAATGTAAAGAATACCGCGCTTGGGATCAATGCCACTGCAAGCCTATCCATCTTAGAAAATACCCAGCAATCGCTTGTTGTGCTAGTAAGCGCTCCAAATACTCCACGAGGAACCTATACGCTTGATGTAAGCGCGACGTACTTCTTTGGAACAAAGACATCTCTTAGCACCGCTTCACTACAGATTGGAAACTGCGCTCCTGTACTAGATGCAATTCCAGCACAGAATGGCCTTGAATTAAGTCCTTTGAGTTTCACTATCCATGCCTCAGACTATGATGCTGGCGATGTGCTCAATTACGCTTCAAACAGATCAGGAGTTTCCATTGTAAAGCTCAACAACAGCGCGGCGCAAGTAAGCTGGATACCTCAAAACACTGACATCGGAATGCAAAGCATCCAACTCAGCGTGACTGATGGCACTGCAACTGATACTGCCACTGCAACAGTCGATGTTGAAAATATCAACGATATTCCAGAGATCACCAGTTATTTCCCGCTAAATAATCCAATAATCGCAGAAGATCTTGGAGTTGTGCAGCAATTCAATGTAAGTGCGAAGGACATCGACTTTGACCTATTGAGCTATACGTGGAAGCTTGACAATATCGTTGTGGACAATGACAATAAATACACATTCAATTCAAATCCGGCTCTTGTCGGTACACATACTGTGTTTGTGAATGTCAGCGATGGAAACCTATCGGCAACAAGAACATGGACCCTTACCGTAACAGACATTCCACTTTCAAACGTATATGACTTAACCCATAGCGGAAGTCCCAACGCTGCAACCAATGTGGTAATATCAAACGCGTTTGGAAAGATCAACTTTAGTGACGCAACAATAAACTTTGGAACACTGGTGGATCTTGATAGCGTTGTAAAGCTCCAATTAGGGGCAGCAGGCATCAACACAGTAAATGCTCCAATGCTAAATAGGCCTGCAAACATAACCCTATTCCAATTGCCATTCCAGTTGACACCGCCAGTCTATCAAAACAACGCATTCAGCGTTTCAGGAACAACGCCTTGCAGCCTCTGCAACAGCGTGGTGTATGATCCAAACACGCAAACATTGCAATTTGGCGTTAACAGCATGGCAACATTCTTTGTTCCAGTGACCAATAGCAATCCAGTGATCACCAGCGGCGCAATCACGCAAGCAAACATCAATGAGCTGTATCAATATGATGTGCAGGCGACTGACAGCGCAGGTGATATCTTAACGTACCTATTAACGACTGCTCCTGCAAACATGAGCATCAATGGCGCAAGCGGCCTTATCACTTGGAGTCCGAGCGCATTTGTAACAGAACAAGTGGTTGTTGAAGTTCGCGATGATAAAGGCGGCAAGACCACCCAATCATTTAGTGTCACCGTAACTGAGCCTCCAAAGCTTATCATATCCGATCTTGATGTCAAAGTCGATGGAGAAACCGACAAGGACCTCGATGATGGCGATAAGATCAGCGAGGAAGCAAAGCCAGGCTCTGAAGTTGAATTCGACGTAGAGGTCAAGAACCTTTTCGATGAGGATACTGAAGATATCGAGATCGAGGATGTAGAGGTCACAATAACCATCGAAGACATCGATGATGGCGATGAGCTTGAGGAAGAAGCTGACTCATTTAATCTCAAAGCAGACGATGAAGAATCAGTGAAGCTTTCATTCAATATCCCTTATGAGGTCGATGAGGATGAGTATGATGTCCTAATCGAAGTAGAGGGCGAAGATGAGGATGGAAAGACCCATCGTGTTGAAATGAGATTGACCCTTGAAGTCGAGAAAGAGGATCATGAGATCAAGATACTAAGCGCAAGCGCGCTTCCAGCACAAGTCTCTTGCGAGAAGAGCTTTGCATTTAGGACCGAGATAGTCAACATCGGCCAAGACGATGAGGATGATGTCTCGCTAATTATTGCAAGCGAGGAGCTTTCAATCAATGAAGAGGTCAAGGGAATCGAGCTTGATGAAGGCAGCGATGACAACAGATACGTAAAGGCCTTCACAAAGACCCTATCAAAAGATGTCAAGCCAGGCACCTACACCATAGCAATTACAAGTTTCTATGATGCCAAGGAATCTGACTCAGAGAATCTTGCGATAACGGTCAATGCATGCGAGAACAAGACAGCGGTGCAAACACCGCCTAAAGTCGAGCAAAAGCCTGTTGTTGTCACAAAGCCAACCACTCCGATAAAGACCCAACAGAAGCCAGTAGTTGTTGTCCAGGAAAAAGGCCTGTCCACAGAATGGGATAACTACACGCTGCTTGTGATGATCTTGCTCATAATCTTTGTGGGGCTTGCAATATTCATCATTGGCTCGGCAATAATTGTGCTTACACGGTAATTTTTTTCTTTTTCCTTGTTTTTATTTTTTTATATTCAGTTTATTGTGCTTGATTCTGCATTATTTAGTCTAGTCCCGATGAAAGAGATATGACCACCACCCTAAAGTGATGGGGCTTTCATTATTAAAAAAACACAACAGGGGCTGCTCTCCAATGCGCTTAGTTATTGATCCAGTCCTTTGCAACGAATCCCACCCAATGAACTGTATACTATTTTTTAATGAGCGACCTAACGCAGATAATTCGAAAAGGCGATCCAAAAGATCGGGAAATTAAACCCGGGAAACTATTAATTATACAGACGTCATAGTAAACCAATAATCATTGATCGATGACCTCCAATAATTTCTGCGTTGTGTAGAATAGGGCAAGTAGGTCCAGTAATCAAATCAGATTTTCATGGTTTCTTTTTTCAGCTTCTCAATTTTTTGCCATGTCTTTTTAAGTTTGGTATTTGCTTCATTGCATAATAGCTTTAAGTGCTCGTTTTCGATAGCAAATGCTCCTTTCTTGACAATTGTTTGAAGGCATTCCGTGCTGTTTAGCTCCATAACCACCTTATCCTCTCGAATTGAGATAATGCCTGCCCGCTTATAGCCGATATCTCTTGCAAGATAGAGCAGTTTCTTTGCATGGGCTATATCGCAGGCAGCAATGTGCATGATGATTGGCTCAATCATGAACCAAACCTCTTTTTCACTTATTTTTTCAAAGGCTTGTTTTAGTTTTGGATAAGAGACTACATCATGCGATACGAAATGCCACTGAAATCGATCCTTTCTTCCCGATGGATCGCTGCTGAAAAGAACTATCCTTCCCGAACAGCTGCTTGTCGTATAATATGCGGGCAAGGAGTTTATGGTTTCCACTAGTGCCTTGATCTTCTTGTCGATAGATCCTTTCTTGCTCTTATCTTGTTTTGCAAGGAAATCTTTTTTTTGCTTCTGGAAGTTCTTTGAGATCATCATGAGCAGGTGTTCTGTTTAAATGTCCTGAAAAGACGCAATCAATATGAAAATCAATGCCTGGATTTAAAAATATTTATAAAATCATCATGAAACAAAACAAGGATGGCAAATGGATTGGATGGATGGGTGCAGGCAAGCTACCTCGATGAAAAAAAGATTGCGTTGCTGCACGCATCATATCTCAAAGCAAAGCCCTACTCGTATCTTGAGCTTCCTGGATTTTTCAAAGAAAAGAAAGCTCAAGCGATACTAAAAGCCCTGCTGACCCTTCGATTCTACGATAAGGAAGCGGATTTGTTCCATTTTTATCAGACCAATGACATAGCCTCGATCCCAAACAAGACCTTGCAGGATTTTCGATCTTTTCTTGCATCTTCTGAATTTTTAAAGTATATGAACCACCTGACTGGACTGAAATTCAAAAAAAACGCGATAGATCTTGCAGGCTCGCTCTACAAGAACACAAACTATCTGCTCTGCCATGATGATCAACTGGAAGGAAGATCCATAGCGTTCCTGCTCTATCTCAATACCCTTTTGCCAAAGGATGGCGGATCGCTGAACTTGCTTGACAAAAAACAAAAAGTCGTTAAAAAACTCTACCCTAAATTCAATACGTTCACTTTTTTTCACGTATCTCCCATCTCCTTTCATGAGGTCGAGGAGATTGTTTCTGATACACAGCGAATAGCGCTCGGAGGCTGGCTGCATGATCCGTAGAGTCTATTTGCAGGAAAAGAACATGCAAGAGCTAAGACGTCTCTTTGGGATCAACACAGCACTGCCAAGCATCAAACTCGAGAAATTTTTGGATGAAACCACTTTTTTGGCATTAAGAAAAAGCCTTGGAACGTTAGAATGGGTCAGGAAAGAAAAACCAATGGAGTATTCCTTTTCAATAGCTGATTCGAATGCCCATCATTTCAATAAAAAAGAAATGCTTGATTTTATTGGAAATGTCATCGGTAAAAAGATCAAAAAAATCGAAGGGGCCTGGCATTGCTTTTCCTGGAAAGATTATACGCTTCTGCATGATGAAAAAATTGAGAAGCCTGGATTTGACATCATTTTGGATATGACTGCTCCATGGCCTCTGGATGCAGGGGGCGTCGTTACGTACTCTGATGGGGCTGGGGCAACCAATAAGCTCCCAATCCAAGAGAATGCATTGGTTATCATCCAAAGAAAAGAAGGGGTTCAGAAATTCGTGCAATATGTGAATAATCATGGCAAGGAAAGGGAAAGAGTGTTGTTTCTTGGAACAATCAGATTGTAGAGAGTGCCGGGCAGCGTTCGAAATTCTCGCTATCGCTCGGGTTAGCATCTTCTCGCATGTCAATTGTTTCTTTAATAATCAGCGTTCCCCGTAAGGGACATCCCCCTAGCCGATTGAATTGTAATTCTCGAAATGCTCGACCTACGATGCTAACCATCATTTCGAACCCTGCCCTAACAATAATAATTCAAGAAAACTTAGAACTAAGAAAGAACTATTTCTCCCCTGGCTTCATCTTGATAAAAGCGCGCATCCTCTTGACAAAATCATCTGCCTCGACAAGATACTGGTCATACTCTTCTCCCTTGACTTCAGTTATCTCGCGATGTGATATCATCTTCATGATCTTGTAGAAATTGCGCATCGTATGCACATATTTTTTCTCAAGTAGCTTTTTCTGCACTAATTTTTCATCAAGAAGGTCAGCAACGTGCTCTGGTGTGGGAGGGATCACCCCTTGCTGCATCAGCGCTGCGTGCGCCGCATCAACAACCGCCCAATACAGATCGATTGTTGCCTGGCTTAGATGCCACTTGCTGTTTTGCAAGGTTGTTGGAGCCCGTGCATAGTATGTCCATATGCTCTCCTGAGTTGGCCGTATCTTTCCCTTCTTAAGAAGCATCTGCATAGGCTCGAAAAATCCGCTATCTATTATCGCAACGCCATCCCTAAGTATGTTCATGCCTACCGGATCGCCATTTCTCATGTAATCCCAGAATGCGGTGAATCGCATGGTTGTTATATGCAGTCTTGTTGAACTTTGCACAATTGCCTTATTCACAATGAGACGGTATGCCTCGGTGACCTCAGGGCTTAGGACAATGGTCAGGTCATCAAGCACGATAAGGACATCGATATCGCTTTTTTCAGAAGTGTGCTTTCGCGCGCTCGAGCCAAAAAGGACGATTGCCCGAATTATCGCGCCTAGTTCCTTGTATATGATATTGCTGAATTGCTGCACGCAGTCAAGATCGTGCCGATCGTACTTTTCGACGTTTGGATGCTCTTTTCGTGGCAGATCAAATTTCATGGTGGAGTTGTGTTACGCTTGTTCATTGCATCTTTGGCCAAACTATATCGATAAACAAAGAGGATGTCGCAAAGGATGTCCTGCGGGTAAGCTCTTTTGATAGTATAGCGCATAGTTTGGATGCTATGAACGAGCCACCAGAAGTAAATTTATAAACATTTGTTAGTTTTATCCAATAGTGACAACAGTAATCGATTCCCTGCAAAAGGTATTTGCCACTAGATCTCGGGCTCTTGAGATGCTGTATCTGCTAGATGATGCAAAGCCAGCGCTTCGTTTCGATGCAAGTGAAGCTGAACTGAGACATATTTTTTCGTTTTGCAAGGATAATGGGTTGTTTCTTGAGGTTTCTGATTTCAAGGTTAGGAAGGTTTCTGATTAGGCAAGGGATCATTTTCTAATAGGGTTGAAGTTTTACCA